>CAZEDP010000033.1:0-11713 GCA_964511035.1 uncultured Gammaproteobacteria bacterium | reverse complement strand
AACATCTTCAGCTATGAGTAAAATTCCTTTACCTTCTCTTGCTACCTGTTCAAGGACGGGTACGAGCTCGGTGATAAGGTTAATTTTTTTGTTAACGCAAAGTACCATAACATCTTCAAGAACTGCTTCCATTCTTTCAGCATCGGTTACGAAATAAGGGCTGATGTAGCCTTTATCAAACTGCATACCTTCGACAACTTTGAGCTCGGTTCCGATAGTTTTAGATTCTTCAACGGTTATAACGCCGTCTTTGCCCACTTTGTCCATAGCATCCGCGATGAGATTACCGATTTCTTTATCGTTACCTGCAGAAATTGTTGCTACCTGCGCGATTGATTCTTTTGATTCTATTTTCTTAGCGTTCTTTTTAATTTCTTCAACGATAATATGGACTGATTTGTCGATGCCTCTTCTGATGCCAAGCGGATTTGCGCCTGCTGCAACGTTTTTCAGTCCTTCTTTAACGATGGCTTGAGCAAGAACAGCCGCTGTGGTTGTTCCGTCGCCGGCAACGTCGTTAGTTTTGCTGGAAACTTCTTTAATCAACTGAGCGCCCATGTTTTCCATGTGATCTGCAAGTTCGATTTCTTTTGCGATTGTAACGCCGTCGTTGACGATTTGAGGCGAGCCGAATTTCTTTTCAAGAACAACGTTTCTGCCTTTTGGACCGAGTGTTACTTTAACGGCATCTGCTACCGCATCAATCCCTCTTTCAAGAGACTTGCGGGCATCTTCCTGAAACACTATTTTCTTTGCCATAAATATATCTCCTATTAGCTGATAACTTTCATTACTGTATTACTGCGAGAACGTCTCTTTCTGCGAGGATTTTGTATTCCGTTCCGTCAATTTTAATATCCTGACCGCCGTATTTAGCGAAAAGCACGACATCTCCGACTTTTACTTCGGGTTCTTCTCTTTTGCCGCAGTCAAGCATTTTTCCCTGACCGACTGCAAGAACTTTACCTTTTTGAGGTTTTTCGCGGGCTGTATCGGGAATAAAAATTCCGCCTGAAGTTGTTTCTGTTTCATCAATTACTTCTACGACAAGTCTGTCTGCAAGCGGTTTGATTTTCAAATCTGTACCTGTTGCCATTAGTGTCCTCCTTCTGATCAATTTTCTTTGACCTGTTTATAGTACTACAAAATTAATGACTAAGCTGACATATCTATAATCAAATGTAATACAGCAAATCAAAATCGAATAAAATTTTAACGAAAATTTAATGTTTTTCGTTGAATTAAAATTTCTAAAATTTTACAAAACTTCAGGCAATTATTTATTTGTTCGGGTTTTAAATAAATGAGGAGCCAAGCGATGATTAACCGAATAAACAATAATCTGTATTTATACTTAACAAGAGTCGAGCAAAAGCCTTTATATTTAAGACCTGTCAGTATTGGCATTCCGAGTTTTAAATCACACCATATCGTTACTCTGGGCAAAATTCCCGATGATATTGATATAAAGGATTTATTTAGCACTAAACAAGTTAACCACAATTTAGAAGCAGTTTATGATGCAAAATATTGTTCAAAAATATATAAATACAAATCCCCTAAAAGTTCCAAAACATATGCCATTAAACAATTACGCAGGAACGGATTAAGAGATGACAGGATGATTTCACTTACTAAACAATTGGAGCTGGAAGCAAGAGCTCATAAAGAACTTAATGACATAAATGCTAAAGTTCCAAAGTTCCATTATTATCAGGGTGATTTTTCCAATAGTCAAGGAAGTGAAAGAAATAACTTCATAATAATGGATTGGATAGACGGAGAAACCGCCTCCAATGACGGAACTTATTATGATTTTCATTTAATGACAAATGAAAATATTGACGAAATATACAAACAAATATTTCTGTTTGATAAGTCGGGTATTTTACACAATGACTTATGGGCAGCAAATATCCTATTTAATAAAGACGGAATAAATATTTTCGACTTTAACAGAATTGAAAGGTATGATCCATCAAGGGAATTATTAAAGTCAAACCTTGACAGCTTTAAAGAAAGATTTTTGTTGAGATATTTATCTGATGTATACCAAAATTATTCTGATAACAAATCAATTAGCGAACAAAAATTGTATGATGTTTATAAAAGAAGTATTCAAAATGAACTGGAATTAATGAACCAAAAAAGACGCATTTACCATAATGTTCCAAATGGCTCAGTTTTAAATAAATTTTTCGCAATCAAACATCATCTCGAAAAGCAGATTGATAATCCCGAAATATTGAAAAAAGCGGCTGTTCAAACAATTTACGATTCAGATATGAGATGCAGCAGAATATACTGCCAGTATTTCGAATTTGAAAACAATGAAGCAATAGAAACACTTAACAGAGCTCGCAATGTAATAAAACGAAATATTAATTCCTTGGACAAGGATGAATCAAAATTAATTGATTCTAACCTTGAAATAATAAGTAAATTCAAACAGACTGAAAAGAATTTAAAGCAAGGAAATCTGAATGAAAATCTGAAAGTATTTGAAGATATCAGACTAAAACTTTTAGATGAAAGTATTTATGGGAATGAGGAGACGAACCAATTCTATTATGAAAGGTTTTTGAGTTTTACATGCCTGAATATCGAAATACTGAAATTTCTTATAAATGGTGACATAACAAAAGCCGAACAATTTTATAAAACAAAACCCAAATCATTAAAAGAATGCCGCAGGCTTGATGAGTATTTCACACAGCTTGAAAAAGAAATATCTAAAAATAATTAAAAATTGCTAATAAATTGCGGTTTGTTTAGAATCTATAAGACAGACATAGAGGAAACAGAGTTATGCATAATATTACGCTTATACCGGGTGACGGCATAGGACCGGAAATTGTCGAAGCCGCGAAAATTGCGATTAATGCAACGGGAGTTGAAATCAATTGGGAAGTCGTCAATGCGGGCGCTGACGTTATTGAGCAGGAAGGAACTCCTCTTCCGCAAAAGGTGCTGGATTCAATCAAAAAAAATAAAGTCGCTCTTAAAGCCCCTGTTACAACTCCTATCGGGACGGGTTTCAGGAGCGTGAACGTCTCTTTAAGGAAGGAACTGGATCTTTATGTATCTCTGCGCCCTGCAAAAACTATTAAAGGGATTAAGTCAAGATATGATAATGTTGATTTAGTCATAGTCAGAGAAAATACCGAGGACTTATATGCAGGAATCGAGAGAAAGATTGACGATGACACGGCAGAATCTATTAAAAGGATTACAAGAGGCGCGTCAGAGCGCATAGCTCAATATGCTTTTGAATATGCAGTGAAAGAAAACCGCCAAAAAGTCACGGCAGTTACTAAAGCTAATATTTGCAAACTCTCTGACGGACTGTTTTTAGAGGCAGCAAGGAGCGTTGCTGAAAAATATCCTCAAATCAAATATGAAGAAGTTCTTATTGACAATATGTGCATGCAGTTAGTCCAGAATCCGGAACTTTACGATGTGCTTGTTCTGCCGAACCTTTACGGTGATATAGTTTCGGATTTGGCGGCGGGTTTAACCGGAGGACTAGGAATTGCGCCCGGAGCAAATATCGGCAAAGAGTGTGCGGTTTTCGAAGCTGTTCACGGCAGTTCGCCGTCATTAAAAGGTTTAAATAAAGCAAATCCGATGGCGCTGATATTATCTGCAAGTATGATGCTTAAACACATCGGCGAACAAAAAGCCGGTATGGCACTTCAACAAGCAGTAGAGAATGTTGTTGCAGAAGGTAAGACTCTCACTTTTGATTTAGGCGGAAATGCTTCAACAACCGAATCTGCAGAGGCGATTGCAAAAGAGGTTAAAAATTTGCTTAAGTGAAAAAGAATCTTTTTTTATTCTTATTGATTTCGTTTTCGGGATTTGGATTTCTTTACGCAGTTAACTATGCGCAGGAGAGCTCTTCGCCTCCAGTTAAATTCTACAAACACCAAAAAGGCGTTTACGTGGTTGAAATTGACACTGAAAAATGCACCGACTGTATAATTCCATACGTAGCTGAAGATTTGCAGACCGTTAAAGATATTGCCCTTCGGGAAAAATCCTATGCGGCAATTAATGCAGGGTATTTTGACACAGTTAATCACAAAACAGCTTCTTATGTGATTAAAGAAGGAAAAACAACTGCAAACCCCGAAGACAACGAAAATCTTATGCAAAATCCGTCTCTGGCAAAATATATTCCGCAAATATTAAATCGCTCTGAATTCAGAATTATGAACTGCCTTCTTAATACAGGCAAAAGTATTAAATATTACGACATCGCCCTGCACAACGGTTATGCCGAAATACATTCATTTGATAATAAAAATAAAGAGTACTTTAATAAACTCATGGGCGAGCGAGGCAGCGAAGCTGCCGTTGCGAGCCCAAAAAAAAATAATCCCCCTCCCTCGAGGGAGGGGCAGGGGTGGGTGAAAAATACTGCTTTTGAGCCTAATCAATATCCACCTATAAAATGCGAAATACAGCATTCAATTCAGGCAGGACCGATGCTTTTACCCGAAATGGATTTAGAAAAAGAGGCTTTTATTGTCAGACAGAACGGCAAAGTCATAAAAGAATCCGCGGGAGTTCTGCATAAATACGCCCGCTCGGCAGTGGCAATAAAGGGCACTAAAGTTTTGCTTATTGCGGTAAGCATAGATGCCAAGATGACAATTAAAGAGCTTCAAAAACTGGCAAAAGAACTCGGTGCCGAAAAGGCCTTGGCATTTGACGGAGGAAGTTCTACGTCGATGTTCGTAAACCTTCCCGATAAGCCTTTTGAACTGAATTCCGCAAAAGACAATCAGGCAAGACTTATCAAATCAGCGCTTCTTGTGAAATTCTCATCTGGTAACTGAAGAATATTCATTATTTAAATATTTATGAACTTTAGCAGGATTGCCCATTACAATAGTATTTTCGGGAACATCTTTTGTAACTACGCTTCCAGCGGCAACAATAGATCCTTTCCCGATTTTGACGCCGTTTAGAATTATTGCATTGCTTGCAATCCAAACAAAATCCTCGATAATTATGGGTTTTCTGGCGTATGTATGCCTTTTGCCGTTTGAATCGGTAGTCAATTCATGCAGGGAATTTGTAAAAACCGTGTTAAAGCTGATATTACAGAAATTACCGATTTTTATCGGAGCCATGGCATCGAAAAGGACATTTTTGTTTATAAACGAATAGTTGCCTATTGTTATATCTGAGAAGGGGCTGTGGATAACGAGTCCGGTAGATATTTTGCTTCCTTTACCGATTTTAAACCCCAGAAGCCTGAGAATGTTTGCTCTCATAAAGCAGCCGAATCTCCCCCATCCCAAAATATTTAAAATACCCAAAAGCCAATATGTATAAATAGCTCCAATCTCTCTTGTTATTGTATTAATGGAATTCATCCGCATTTTCCTTTTATACAAGAATATTTCATTGATTCAAGCATACCGAGCATGCTGAAAAAAACAATTACGGTCGCAACTCTGGCGCCGTCCATAGTATGGTAAATGAAATAAAAGAGTATAATGCATAAGCTGATATTGCTGAGAATTTTCATGGAAGTCTCGGCGTATTTGTCTTTGAGAATTTTAATATCGTTGACTAAAATTGCAATAATTGCGCCGTAATAGAGCATTGCTAAAAGTCCGTAGTCATAGAACATTTCCATATAGTTATTATGGGTAGTTTGAACGAGATACGTCCCCGGTCTCATTGCAGAAATATAAAAAATAGCTTCTCTTGATGCGCCGACGCCAAAGCCGAAAATAGTTTTAAATATGCTGAGATTAGCTAACCAGTCGTCAATGAAAAACTGCCAATTTGACTGCCTGACGTTCAAAGTTCCAAAACTGGAAAACCTGTTTACAATGTTGTTTGCAGTATCGACGATGAACTCGGAATTTTGCATAACCGCGCCAAAAAGCACTGCGCCTAAGACACCCAGAGCTGCCATTATAACAAGTCCGGTCTTCTTGCCGAAGAAAGACTTCACGACATTTACATTCATCTTGTAGGATACGAAGAGAAAGGTAAGTAAACTGCCTGTTAAAGCGATAATGGATGTTTTGTTTATAAACAGAAGGATAAAAATCAAATTCATGGCAACGAAAAAAATCAGGGATATATCCATAAATTTCTTTTTATAAGCGGCATGCTGATATTCTAAATAAGACTTCAGACCGGCAAAGAATATCAAAAACATTGCAAATATTAAGTTTATGCCGTCAAATCCGAACAAAGGCTCGCCGCTCAGACGTCCGGCACCAAACTGAATTTTTGAAAGCCCGCTTGCTACGAGCAAAAATAGAAGAGCATAATAGCCGACGAATATGAATACGATGTAGTGCGCAATTTTAACGAAATATGCATTAATGCTTTCGCGGGTTTTTAAATATTTAAACAATGTCAGAGCGATTGTGAGAGCGATAAATGAGCCTAAACCTCCGAGGAATACAATTAATTTTGCGTCTTCATTTCCGATGCTTCTGTCGAAATTTATCAGATAACCGATTTTCGCGCTTCCAAGATTAAAAGAGCTGTAATAGAAGAAAAAATATGCTAAATCAACAATGAAAAACATCAGCATCAGCCTGAAAGAGAGGAACTTTTTCCAATAGTATCCAAAATCCCTCTTCAGATAATAAATTGTACATAAAATCCCGAACAGCATAATTAATGCATGGGGTTTTAGCTTGATGCCGAGCGGTGAAAAAAGTCTCTGGTCAAGCGACATTGCTGCAAAAACAAATTGAAGCAGCAAGTACGGAATTAATGCAGTATCGAAACTTTGCTTGTATATTTGTATTCCGATAACGAAACCCGCAGCAAGTACGGAAAAGATTAACAGAGGCTCAATATCAACTTTGTCGGAAAGAAACATAACACCTGCAAAGCCAAACAAAATCGAGCCCAATACGAGAAATAATTTCTCACTGAACAATTTTGACAAAAAATTTGTATAAAAATTCATAGTTAATTAAACCATTTCAAATGTCTATGAAACTCGCTGCGAACTTTGATAGAAAAACTTTTCCAATTCGGAATTCATTTCTCTGGGGATTACACCGAGGACTTTTACGGCGGATTTATTGAACATGCCAATCATCTTAACCAGTTCTTCTCTGTTTGATTCCATCGCGGAAATTATTGCAACTGCGTCAGATTTATTTGTTACTGCTTTAATTTCAGGATAGATATACGGTTTAGCAGGTGTATCAATTAATACGAATTCGTACATTGATTTTACTTTACTGATAAGCAGTTCAAATGCTTTTGTACCGACGTAATCATAGATATTTTCTATGGGTTTAGACGAGCATAAATAATGGAATATTATATTTTCACCTGTCTTTGATTTAATTGAAACAGGTATAATACATTCTTCAAGGAGTTTACCCAATTTTTCCTGTGATATTGATTTATTTAGACGAATTTCTTTGTTAACTTCGTTAAGGAAATAAATAATATCATTTTGGGCATGCTGATGAATTCCCAAACCTTCAAGCAGGCTTAACGGATGATTGAAATTTGTATCAATCATCAAAACCGACCTGTTAAATTTAGAAATATTATATGCAATATTGGGAATAATCGAGGATTTTGCCCTTGCGCCGGCGGTTGTCGCAAAACTCAATACGGAAGCCTCCTCAAGGTAAGATTTGCCGATAATTGAATTTGCGATATTTCCGTAAGCCATTCCCATAATCGAATCGGATTCAAAAATAAATCCTTTACTGTCCTCTTTAGATTTAACCCATGGGAGTGTTCCGAGAACTTTTTTGCCGGTAATATCTTCGATTTCCTGAGAATCGCGCCATTTATCTTCAATATCTTCTTTGATATAGACAAATCCGAGTGCGCCAAGTAAACCGAGCATCATAAAGCTTACAAATTTAACGAATAGAACTTTTATAGCAGTGGAAGCAGGGCTTTTCGTCATTCCTAACGGGAAAATATTATCAACAACGTCGCCTTCTTTAATTTTTGCTTCCATTTGTTTTCTTTTGACAGCTTCGTATGCCAATGCAAGAGCTGATTCCTGTTTTGTAAGGTCGTCCAGCCCCATTTTTTTACCGGGAAGGCGTGATTCCTGTCCTCTTAAATTGCCGATACCTCGGTTTAAGGCTTTAAGCTGCGCGCGCATTGAAAGACTTTCGGCCTGAACTCTGGCTAAGTCTGTTGCAATATCCTGCGACGGTTTATCATAAATGCCTCTGGCCACTTTCAAATTCGAAAGAGTTTCCTGTTGCCTTTTTTGAATATTTTGCTGTATTTGATCCATTTCACTTTTTACAGCCTGAACTTCTGGATATTCATCGGTGAATTTAGCCGCAAGCATGGAATATTTTTGCTTAACGGAAGCTAAATCCTGATTTAATCTGACAAGGTATGGGTCTTCACCGATACCTGTGGCTCTCAAAGCTGTTTCAGCATCGGGCATATTTAACTGATTAGCATATTCAGCTAATTTTCTGTTATTAAAAGCCAAATTACTCTTTAAAATCTGGGCCTGTTTTTCAAGGTCAACTCTTGAACGTGTTAGTTCTGTGGTTTCGCTGTCGATATCTGCTATACCGTTGCTTACCTTGTAATTTTTTATTTTCTTTCTGACTAAATCAAGCTGATTACCGATATCGACAAGCTGTTCATTAATATAGCGGCTTTGTTGGGCGTCGATAGAATTGCTGATTTCGAGGTTATTTTCTCTAAAAGTGTTGATAACTATGTTCATAACGTCATAGGTATTTTTTTTGACGGGCCAGCTCATTTTGATGTTCATAATATCGGTAGAAGGCTCAATTTTAACCTTCATGAGAGACAAATATGTCTTATACCAGCCGTCTTTGCTTTTTACACCTAATTTTTTCAAATCATCTGGAAATTTTTTGTTTAATTCGTTATAAATCTTTTCAGCTAACATTTGAGAGCGGAAAATCTGTATAAAGTTAAACAAGGGGTTACTGTATCCGCTCTCGGAACGATATGACGTTCTTCCGTCATAATCGGTAACTATTCTTTGTTTTACAAGATTTTTGATGAATATTTTGGAGTTAAGCGAATACATAGGCACATAAAAGAACAAAGCATAAACAAGAAACAGAATAAAACCTGCAATTAGTCCTGTTGTGACTATTTTCAACTCTTTTAAGATTAATAAAACCAACTTGTTTTTCATAATTTATATTCCGTAATCCTTTTCCTTAACATTACTCTTAATTAGCGACTGAACATATCATCCCAGGAATTATAACCTCGTGAGAATCTATAGAACGGTTCAATCATTCTCGTCAGATAATCAAATGTTTTTCCTAAGAGCGGACGCCATTTTTCAGGAACATAGACAACGTCATTGGGCATCATCATAACGTCAGAAACTCTGGGATTAACTTTTCTCGTAACAAATGTTCCTTCCGGAGTTAGTCTGCTTAAATAAACTTTTGACGGGGCATATGCAGAATCTTTCAAATAGCCGCCGGCTGCAGTTATCGCAGAATTTATATTTATAGATTGCGCAGGATCGAGTTTGACCAGTCCCGGGGTATTAACATAACCGTAAACCTTTACGGGAACTGTACGTTGAAATACTACACTCCCTGCATATCTTCTGTATTTTTGGTCATCAATAGCGAGAGGATTTTTAACTTTAGGAACAAAAATGCTGTCGCCTGAAGTCAGATATATATCCTGATCGCTGTCGCCTTTTTCGATGATATCGAGCAGATTAATTTCAAAACTTGTACCCTCAAACTGATTGGTAATTTTAATATGTTCTACATCAGCATCATAAGAAATACCGCCGGCAGCAATAAGAATATTTGTAAGTATAGGAGTTTTCCTTTCAATGAAAGTTTCGGGTTTACTGCTGTATGTAGAATGATTCGTAATAGTATTAAGTTCATATCCGCCGGGGTTCAAAACAGCGCCGCTGATATAGACAATAAAGGGCCTGCTCTGTGTAAGATTTATAAATACCTGCGGATTTTTGACATATTTTTTGTAACCGTCGATTAAATCTTCGCGGAGCTCTTCAATGGTTAGCCCGGCAGCTTTGAACAACCCGAGCGGGGGCAACACAATGTTTCCGTCCGGCTGAATTCTGACGTTATCCTGATTAAATTCTGAAATACCGAGCAAATTAATGCTCAAGATGTCATTTGGACCGAGAATATATTTTCTTGTGACAAAACCGCGATTTATTAACCGCGCTTGATAAACAGTGTCATTCCTGTAATCAGGTCCATTGGAATTCATTTCAGCCGCAAATGTTTGATTCACGATTAACAACAAGCTACAAAGAAATAGACCGATAATATACTTTTTCACAACAAACAACCTTTCCATTCCTGCTTTCATTACATTTATTTCGAATTCAATATATTTTCGCTTTTATAATAATTCATATAAAAGTATTCAAAATGTAATATTCAGTTGGGTATATTTTTTTATGAAATTTTTGTATATAATTTCGCTTCAATATTTGTAATTTTGAATAAAGGAATTAAAATTTGAAAACGAAATCGCTTGCTATTATTACAGACCAGCTTGCAGGAGGAATTGGAGGAGCAGAAAGCATATTATTCTGCGCGATGGATTTATTTCCTCAAGCTCCTGTTTATACCACAGTGCTAAATAGGAGTATAATTCCCGCTAAATATGCAGATCGAAAAATTACTCCTTCCTTTATCCAAAATCTGCCTTTTGCAAAGCGGAAATACAAAGCATATTTTCCGCTGATGCCGCTTGCAGTCGAGTATTTTAATCTTCAGGAGTTTGATATTATATTTTCTTCGCATCACTCAGTCGCAAAAGGCATTATCCCCCGACCTGATGCTGTGCATATATGCTACTGTCATTCACCTGCAAGATATATCTGGGACATGTTCTGGACTTACTCGGATTTGAATAATACGAAAGGCACAAAACGTCTGTTAACCGCGTTAATATCGCAATATTTAAGGATATGGGATGTAACAAGCTCAAATCGGGTTGATTACTACCTTGCTAATTCAAATTACACTGCAAAACGAATCAAAAAGTTTTACAACAGGGATTCTGAAGTACTTTTTCCGCCTGTGAATACTGATTTCTTCCGGTACGAAGATTGCGGGGACTATTACCTCATGGTCGGCAGATTAGCCGCATACAAAGGCTTTGAGCTTGCAATCGATGCATTTAACGAATCAGGAAAAAGGCTTGTCATAGTTGGCGACGGAGCAGAAGCCAAACGGCTGCGGGCAAAAGCCGGTAAAAATATCGAGATGCACGGAAAAGTCAGTCTTGACGATTTGAAAAAATACATGAACAATTGTAAAGGTTTTATTTTCCCGGGGAAAGAAGATTTCGGCATTGTAATGGCGGAGGCGCAATCAGCCGGAAAGCCGGTTATTGCCTTTAAAGGCGGCGGCGCGCTTGACATTGTCGCAGACGCTGAAACAGGAATATTGTTTAATGAGCAGACCACCCATTCACTAAATAAAGCCGTTATTAACTCTGAAAATACACAGTGGGATTACAAGTCAATCCGTGACCATTCATTGAAATTTGATAAACAAAAATTTGAAGAACGGCTAAAGTATATAATTGACAATGCGGATGAGTTCAGATATTGAGAAACGGTAAGCGCTGACATATAACCCAACAAAAAAGTACTCAATCCTCTAATTAACGCCGAATCGTCATCCCGTGCCCCGACACGGGATCGCAAGGTCGTAATCCCAACCATAACAAA
>CAZEDP010000032.1:0-11738 GCA_964511035.1 uncultured Gammaproteobacteria bacterium | reverse complement strand
CAAGACCTACATTGAGCTTTTCACCGAGAATTTTTCCTATCACAATGTCGTTAATTGAAAGTTTATCAATGCTTCCTTCAATCATATCCTTCTTGATATCAACAACTTTTGTTTCCTGCTCCGATATAATTCCTTTGATATTAACGCCTCTTTCGCCCGCGCCTCTTACTGCAATCCCCTGACCGCTTGCGTAAGGCGCGGCAGCGACTATTTCGGAGATAGGAATAATGCTTTTTATTATGCTTTTATAAGATGAAATATTTCTGCGTCTCGTTAGAGTCTTATCTTTGACAACAATATTGTTTTTGAATTCTCTGTTAATAAGCTTTGTATCCCTGTTAAAAGTCTCGAGTTCTTTCGTAAGGTAAACATTATAGGAACTTGAAACGGTTTTGTCGATTAAGTCATTGAAAAAAGAAAGATTTACGGACGGAACAAAAATTATTATGGAAACGCCTATGCCCACTGCAAGCGCAATTATAAACGATTGCTTAATATTGGCAGTCATATACCGCAGTGCGATGAAAAGCTCGTAAAGTTTCATATCGGTTTAATCTCTGACGTATTCTTTAATCTTAATTCTTGTTCCGTTGGAAAGTTTGCCGTTTTCATAGGGTTTTGCAATTATATCCTGATTTTTAAGTCCGTTTAATATCTGATAACGGTTATTATCAAAGGTTTTTGCTTCTATAATCCTTTTTTTTGCAAAAGCTCCTTCTTTTTTGAAAACAAACTTCTTTTTTTCTTTTTCGGTAACAAAATCTGAAGGGATGACTATTGCTTCTTGGATTTCGCCTGTAACGAGAGTAATATCGCATGTCATGCCGACTAAAACAGGCATTTTAGAAGTATTAGGCACTCTAATTTTTGCAATAAAAGAACCCGTTACAGGATCAACACTTTTGATTACTTTGAAAATTTTCCCCTCAACTGTTTTATCAGGATAAGCGTCGAAAACAACATAAGTTTTTTGACCTTCTTTGACGTTTGCCAGCTCGTTTTCTTCAACCAGTGCGCTGATGTAGATGTCTTTGGCAACTACAAGTCTTAACAAGGGCTTGGTGGGCGATACAGTCTCGCCTTCGTCGGAAAGTTTTTGAGCTATGTAGCCTGATTCAGGGGCTTTGAGAATAAAGTTGTTCAATCTTCCTTTTGAAGAAAGATAATCGCCTTTTGCGGAAAGAATCTGTCCCCTTGCTATGATAAGCTGTTCTTTTTTTGTGCCTTCTTTTATTAAACTCAGATTTTGTTCCGATTGAGCGAGTTTTTGTTTGAGAGCTTCCAGTTGACTTCGGGAAGCGTTAAATGTTTTTTCGGCTGTTTCTCTTGCAAACATAGTTTTTTCATAGTCTCTGAAGCTGACTGCTCCATCCTGATAAAGCTGTTGGTAGCGGGTTTCATCGGATTTTGCATCAGAGAGTTTAATTTGGGCTTGCTCAACATCCTGTACGCCCGAAGTAACATTGTCTTTTAATTCGTTTGTCTGCGCCACCGCGGATGCCAGACTTTGACGGCGCGGCTCAGTTAAAAGATTACGAAACTGCGCATATGCCGATTCAAGAGAACCTGCCGAACGCATAAGATTCCCCGCTTCTTCCTGCGAATCCAAAACAGCCAAAATTTGACCTTTTTTAACGTAGTCGCCTTCTTTAAATAATATTTTAATTACCGTCCCTGTAACACTGGGGGACAGAGCTATGTCCTGCGAGGATTCAACTGTACCCGTTACTGTAACGCCTTTAACTGCTGATTTTTGAGTAATTTTAAATGCCATAACGTCAGTTGTCGCAAAAAACAGCCTGTAACCGGCAAAAAGTATGAAAAACATTATCAAAACGGCAAAAAACACTCGTTTTTTAGATATTTTTTCCATTGAAAGAAGCCTTTTTTATTGTTGACCCTGTTTATTATACAGGAATTAGAACCATTTTCCGACCTGATTTAAGGCAGTCTTGAATAGTCGTCCTCAACCCTTGTAATGTCATCTTCGCCGAGATAATCGCCTGTTTGGACTTCAATGATAACGATTTCGGAATCGGTTTTGTTCTCTATTCTGTGCAATGTTTTTTTAGGAATAAAAAGCCTTTCGCCTGTTTTATACTCTTTTGCCTCGCTTCCGCATACAAAAGTAGGAGCTCCTTTAACAACTACCCAGTTTTCGTCCCTGTGCTCATGAAACTGCAAACTCAACCTTTGAAAAGGCTTAACGATAATTTTTTTAATTTTATAGCCCTCGCCTTCTTCAAGAACGGCAAACGAACCCCAAGGGCGATTTTCCGAGTATAAATAATTTGAATTTTCTTTTTCTGAAGTCATTTATTCAATTGCATAGTAAGATGAGGAAATTTTAGCAGATTTAGAAAAACATATTGTCATACTCAAAAATTATTTTTTAACATATGTTTACAAAAATAAGACCTTTAATGTAGCAAAATTAAAATTTTATAACTTATAATAAATCTAAATTTCCTGCATGTCTTGATAAAGAAAATTTTCCATGATAATTGTAGTAGCAAGTTAAAAGCATGGTTAATGTTAATAGTATCGCGTCTGTTAAAAGTTTTATGAGGTAAAAAGAAAAAAATTGTACACTGCAGTTGAAAAAGAAAAACCGATTACATCTCAATGGCTGGGCAGGCACATCCTTGCCGAATTCTGGGGATGTGATTCGAATGTTTTGAACAACGTTAATATGATTGAAAAAATGATGAGCGATGCCGCAGTGAAGTGCGGGGCTACCGTAGTGGATACAAAGTTCCATATGTTCAATCCTTACGGTGTCAGCGGTGTTGTAATCATTGCAGAGTCTCATTTGGCAATTCATACATGGCCTGAATTCGGCTATGCCGCCGCAGATTTCTTTACCTGCGGCACAAGCTGCGACCCGGAAATTGCCTATGAACACCTCAAGAGTGAGCTTAATTCTTCGTCAGGTTCTTATACCGAGCTTAAAAGAGGTACAATTGACGAAACAAGAGCTAAATTAATCGAAGCTCCTTTTGAAATTCACTGCCAGAAATAGCATCATTTTATGTAGCGTTTATAAACTCCCCACATACCGACGATAATGCCTAAAACAGACAGGCTTATCGACCATATCGGGAAATTGGCATGAGTATGCCTGTCTATATAGTGACCGGCAATGAAGCCCAGTATTATTGGCGTTAATAAGGAAAAAGCTATATCTGACATTGATTTTTTCTGACTTATTATTTTTTTATACCTAAAATATTCTAAAACAAGCTGAAATATTTTTCTTTTGATTTTGAAAATGTATAATAAAATTGTTATGGTTAATGGCAAACTGAATGAAAAATAAAGCTCTTGAGGCTCTTACCAAAATATCTGATATTCTCAATTCGGCTTTAGAGCCTTCACAAACGCTGGAAGTAATATTAGCGGAGATAAAAAACGTTTTGGGCTGTGATAAGGCTTTGATATTGTTTTTAGACGGCGATAATCTTGTTTTAAAATCTTCAATCGGTTTTCGGGCAAATCAAGGAAATGATTTATCAGACAAAAAAATTGCCTCAATTAATCTTCAGCTTAAAAAAATAGTAAAAAATCAGGAAACAATCTTCGATTGTATTTTAAATTCTAAACAGCCTTTCTTTTTAAACAGCCTTAATTTAGGCTTAAAATACCCCCTTTCTTACATCTCAACTCCCCTCAAAATCAGAGATACGGTGTTTGGTCT
This sequence comes from uncultured Gammaproteobacteria bacterium, assembly GCA_964511035.1. Lineage (GTDB taxonomy): Bacteria > Cyanobacteriota > Vampirovibrionia > Gastranaerophilales > CAZEDP01 > CAZEDP01. The sequence continues at coordinate 8,041 of CAZEDP010000032.1, read as the reverse complement.
AATTGTGCTTATAAAAGAGAAAGAAAATTTTTATTCCAAAGAGGATGCGGAAATTGCCAAAGCATTTGCAAATGCAGCTTCTTATTCGGTTAAAGACGCTGAACTAAGCAGTGTGTTTAAGATGCAGTTAAAAATTTTAAAAGAAAATGTCATAGAAAGAACCAAAACGCTTGAAACCATAAAAAATCAAAACTTGAAGATTCTTGAGGCGGATAAACTCAAAAATGACTTTCTTGCAAATATTTCGCATGAGCTAAGAACCCCTCTTAATGCCATTATAGGCTTTTCAGAAGCGCTGAAACTTAAAATATTCGGAAAATTAAACGAAAAACAGGAAGAATATGTCGATGACATTCATTCGAGCGGACTGCACCTTTTAGGGATGATTAACGATTTGCTTGATCTTTCCAAGATTGAGGCAAATGAAATGAAGCTCAACAAAAAGGATTTTGATGTCATTTGCGCAATCAAAGAAGTTATTAATATTGTCAGTCCTCTTTCGGATAAAAAAAATATTACGGTTGAAATGGAACATGAAACTCCTTCTGTAAACTTGAATGCAGATTACAGAAGGTTTCAGCAGATATTGTATAACTTATTAAGCAATGCCATAAAGTTCAGTGACGAAAAAGGAAAAATAAAAATCTCAGTTGAAAAAAACAAGAAAGATATCAAAATTCGGGTAGAAGATAACGGAGCAGGAATCAATCCTGAATTTCACGAAAAGATTTTTAACAAGTTTCAGCAGGTTGATGTGTCTTATGTTCGCAGGCAGGGCAGTACCGGTTTGGGATTGGCTATTACCAGAGAGCTTGTTGAGATGCACGACGGAAAAATTTGGGTTGAAAGCGAAGAAGGCAAAGGAGCAAAATTTATTTTTGTACTCCCGTTGGTAAGTAATATTTGCAGTAAAGGGCAGGTCTGGTGAAGAATGAGAAAAGATATGAAAGGAACTATTTTAATAGCCGAAGACAATCCTGTCAATTTTAAGCTGTTAAGAGATGTCCTGACTTATTACAATTTTAAATTAATTGAAGCGTACGACGGCAAAACCGCTTTTGATAAAATAACAGAGTTTAAAGATGAGATTGATTTGATTTTGATGGATTTGAGATTGCCTGAAATGGACGGACTAGACGTCATTAAAGCAGTAAAGCAAAACGATGAGTTAAAGAAACTTCCTGTCTTTGTAATATCGGCATATGCTATGGAAAGTGATATAAAAAGCGCAATGGAAGCCGGATGCAATAATTACATTACAAAGCCGATAAATGTAGAAGATTTTTTGGAAAAAATAGAAGCCTTTTTCAGGCACTGTATTAACATCTAAGTTATTCTTACGATTTTTTAAATCAATTTTTTAATATACTAGAATCTAGGTTGATTAAAAAATAACAATGTCTAATTTAATGCAAGATAACGAATATAATAATAAAGTCCATAAGCTGGAATCAGGATTAGACGAACTGAACAAACTTTATGAATTGTTCAGCATAATAAATTCTTCATCCGGGTTAAGCTCTTTTTGCGAAAAATTTGTTTCCTATATTAAAAAATGTTTCAACATTTATAATGTCTCCGTGTTTGTGCGGGAAGATTCTAAATTCAGGTTGCTTGCGTCTTCAAACAGCCTGTCTCCATTGCTTTTCGGTTTTGAAAATAAAGGAGAAGGCATTTGGAACCTTATTGAAGGCAATAAGCCTTTTTATGTTCAAGATGAAAATAACAGAAATATTTTTAACGATTTTTTTGAAAGCAACAGATTAAATGACCTTCAGAGCGCTATATGGCTTCCGCTTCAGCATGAAAATCAAATTATAGGAATTGTTTCTCTTTCTAAGAAAGAAAATGACGAAAGTTTTACTGAAGCAGAGTTTTTATTCCTCGAAAAAATCGCAAAAGAAGCCTCGTCTGTTATTTACAAATATAATGAGCAAAAAATAAAAGAAGAAAGCTTAAATCAGCTTCAACGTTCACTGCATAACATATCCATCCTTTACAATATCGGTCAGACAATGAATTTCATTGATGATTTGAAAAGATTGCTAAAACTTATCTTGGGTAAGGCTATTGAAACAATTAAAGCCGAAAAAGGCTCATTAATGCTTTATGATGAGATGAAGGAAGAACTGATAGTAAAGGTGGTTTTTGGTCTGCCTGATAAGGAAACCGAAGAGAAAATAAATGACGGTCTTTTGGAATGTACAACCATAAGAATCGGTGAGGGTATTGCAGGAGATGTTCTGGTCTCAAAAAGGGCAATAATTACCAATTTGGGCTCGGATGACCCGAAATTCAAACATTCGGAAATTTCCAGAGTTTCGTCTATATTGTGTGTTCCTTTAATTGCCAATGGAGAAGCAATAGGCGTAATTAACATAACAAATAAAATGGACGGCGAACTTTTTAATCAGGATGATATGGATTTTATGGTTGCTCTTGCAAATCAGGCGGCAATAGCCATTAATAACGCAAGATTGTATGAACTCGCAACAAAGGACGGTTTGACAAAATTATATCTTTACAGGCATTTTTATTATCTTTTGGACCACGAGATAAAAAGAGCCGACAGGTACGAACATTCTATTTCGCTGTTAATGATGGATATTGATGATTTCAAAAACATTAACGATACATACGGGCATCAAGTAGGAGACCAAATACTTCGCGAGATTGCAAACGTGATTTCTCAGACCTGCCGAAAAATAGACCTTCCCAGCAGGTACGGAGGAGAAGAATTCTCGGTTATCCTGCCGGAAACTCCCAAAGAGAACGCGGTAATAATTGCTGAAAGATTGAGAAAAAAAATTGAAAGCATTCAGGTTGACGCAAAAGACAATCAAAAAGTATCAACTACAATCAGCATAGGGATCGCTTCCTATCCTTCAGACAGCTCTGATTTAAAGGGACTGATTGAAAAAGCGGATGAAGCATTATACTTTGCCAAGAAGCAGGGTAAAGACTGTACTGCACAGTTCTATGAAAACGGTTCTTTTGTTGTAAAGCAGGTAAGTTGTTAGGCAAATTATATCCCTGCGGCAATTTTAAAGTATATTTGAATAAACTTAACATTAATAAAAATTTGTTAATAAATATAACAAAAGCTAAAGTACAGCCGCATTTAAGTCTAACCTTATGTGAGCGGCTTTCTTGCAAATTCATGTAACCTTATCGGTAGGGTTATATGATATATTAATTTTAGTACTTTGCGCAGTATGGGGGTAAAGGATTTGAACGCAATAGAAGATGCTCTTGATACCTTATTCGATAAGGAAACAAAGAGGTTTAGCATTGAAAACGCAACATATTCCCCCGAAGAAGTAAGAAATCTTCTCGGGATTGATAATAAACAAATTGAAAGTTTGTGCAAACAGGTTTGTATTTTCCCTAAAAAAGACAACCTTACGGGAGAAATATTTTTCTTTAAAAACGATGTTGAAGTGCTGAAAAAAATCAAGGATCTTCATGAAAGAAGCGAAAAAATCCTAAAAAAACAAAGTGCAAAAAAAGATAAACCCCAACTGCCCGCAAAACAAAAAGATCGCCAAAAAGACCAACAGGCAATTTCAACATACAGACAAAACGAATTAAAACTGCTTTCAGAGGCTATCAATACATCCGGCGAAACCATTGTCAACAAAGTAACGGCATATCTGGATGAAAAGCTTGACGGTATTGATGAAGTCGTTGTTGAGCTTATAAAAGCAAAAGTCGAAAATGAAAGATTAAAAGTCAAGCTTGATCAGTTTATAAAAGAAAACTATTCTTTAAAGAACGAGATTGAAAACTTCAGACCGCTCGGACTGGGGCTTTACTTAAGAAAAGAATAATTTCGGGAATATAATACTGACCGTAGCTTTGTATTAGCACATTCCGGCGGGGATTTCGCCGTTGTTTTTAAACTGGGAATTATAAAGGTTTTTGTAAAAACCGTTTTCTTTATTTAACAGATTGTCGTGCGTACCTGTTTCAACTATGTTCCCTTCTTCCAAAACGATGATTCTGTCGGCATGCTGAACGGTTGAAAGTCTGTGGGCAATCACAAAAACGGTTCTGTCTTTCATGAGCCTGTCCAGAGCTTTCTGCACCATTGCTTCGGATTTGTTGTCAAGAGCGCTGGTTGCTTCGTCAAGAATGACAATGGGAGCGTTTTTCAAGAGGGCTCTTGCGATTGCAACTCTTTGTTTTTGACCGCCTGAAAGCATAACGCCTCTTTCGCCGATTTTTGTATCAAGTCCTTTTTCAAGCGTGAATACAAAGTCATCCAAATATGCGCCGTTTACGGCTTCTTTGAGTTCTTCTTCAGTCGCATCTTCTTTCCCCAGAAGAATGTTTTCTCTTATTGTGCCGTCAAAGAGGAAGTTATCCTGAAAAACAACGCCAATCATGTTCCTGAGAGAAACAATGTCAATGTCTCGTATATCAATGCCGTCTATTTTTATGCTACCTTCCGTTAAATCATAAAAACGGGGCAACAAGTTGACGAGGGTAGATTTACCCCCTCCTGAATTCCCGACCAGAGCGGTGGTTTCCCCGGGCTTTACTTTAAGATTTACATTTTGCAGGGCTTTTTTATCTTTTTCATATTCAAAGCATACGTTTTCAAATGAAATCTCGTTTTTGACCGTGCCCAAAGCAACTGGGGATTGGCCGTTTTTAATTTTCGGTTCTCTGTCCAGAAGCTCCAAGATTCTTTCCAATGCGAGAAATGAATTTTGAGTTGCAACGGCAATGTTTCCGATGCCTTTGATAGGGGTGTAGAGCATTATTAATGCTGTTATAAACGAAATAAATGCCCCGCTTGTAATTTGCTTGGTCAATATCAGGTGGCTGCCGTACCATACTACAAGAGCTACACCTATTGAAGCCACTATGTGCATAAACGGAGTAAGCCAGCCGTTAAGTTTAGTTATTTTCATAGTGAGATTAAAGTAATCTTTTTGAGATTTTCTGAAAATATTTTCCTGATAGCCCTGAAGGTTATAAGAAGCTATGAGCTTATTTCCCGCAAATGTTTCGTTGTAGTTTGTCAAAAGGACGCCGCCTGTTTTGACCATACCCTCTGAAACATGCTTAATTCTCTTTTTTATTCTGGAGAGAGGAATTAATGTTGAAGATAGTACTGTTACAGCAATAATAGCCAACTGCCATGAGTTATAAAGCAGCACGGATATTAATGCTATGGAAGAAAAAACTCTTGTTAAAAGTGATTTGACGTTGTTTAACAGACCGGATGTCACATTATCGACATCACCGCTGAATCTTGTTATTATTCTGCCGGAAGAACCCGTATCAAAGAATGCGGACTCGTACCTCAACAGCTTGCTGAAAAGGTCAAATTTAATATCGTTTGTTATTTTTGAGCAAAGCCATCCGTTGGTATATGTGGATACATAAGTAAGAAGACCTTGAATAACCGTGAAACCCACAATTATAATCGGAATATACCAGCTTGCCTTGACGCTTTTCTCAATGAGCACATTGTCCATGTAAGGTCGTAAAGAAAATGCAATTGCCGCATCCAGTGCGCCTATGGGGATGGTTATAAGCATTGCGGTAATAAACCGCGGCAGGTAAGGTTTTATATAACGGAACATCCTTTTATAGAGATAAAAATAGCTGTTTGATTTTTGCTGTTTCATGTTGCCTTCTTAGTTTTCTGATATTTTGAATTGTATTACAAACGCCCTTTGACATCAAAGGGCGTTTGCGAGTTTAATAGTTTTTGATTTAAGATGCAATACCTAGTCTTTTCTTTTCTATTTTTATATAATCATCTAAAAATTTTGGAACGATGCATTCTTCTTCAATAAATTTTGCCATCGGTTCTAACAATATTGGTCTAGTGCTTTTTGGCTGAAGGCTAACAAAATTCAAATACTGCCAAATTTTAACAGCCGGCTCTCTTTCATATTTATGATGTAAAACAAAGCCCAATGTTTCATCATCAATAGGTAAAGTTTTAAACTGGCTCATTTGTCCTGATGAAATTACTTTTTCCACATCAGACCCCAAAGATTTAACCAATTCGGAATATCCTCTGTTAAAAGAAAAAGCGTTAGGTAGTCCTCTGATTGCATCAACAACATCGAGTGGTTTTGCATTGGTCTCTTTTAGTAAAAAACTGCCGTCAAGGGCGTGAAAATGCTGACCCGATCCGATAATCTTTATCATAACTTCTGAGAATTGCGCACTGGGACTTAAATCAAAGAAATTTTTTCTGAATGCAGACTTTTCTGAGTCTATCAATTTTGCTATTTCGAATAGTTTTGCTTCAGCTTTTTTTACATCACAACCTTTTAAAATATCACTAAGATTAAAAAAGTCCATATAGTTGGACAATCTATAAGATAACGGGAAAATTTCCTTAAATTTGCCTCCATTAGATCTGTTTAATAAATTAAAAAGTTCTTCAGAGGATACTTGTAATGCACTTGCTTTGAATGCAGGCTTGAAAGAATAATTTGATGATGCAATTCTTTGTTCAATTTTCATTTACAGTCTCCTTTTGCTAACAAATTTGTTTTATGTGTATAAACATTGAACATGAAAAAAGTTGCTATTTATTGTAAAAAATATTTACATTTTAATACAAAAAATAAAAAGTGATTGCCTAAAGCACAATAAGGTTTTTAAAATTGTCATCGTTCTCAAAATATGTTTTAATAAACAAATAATGTAATATTAGTCGCATAAGATAACGGAAGTACAGATGAAAATAAACACTGAAAGATTTGGGGAAGTCGAAGTTGATGAAAATCTGATTTTTGATTTTATCATCCCCATTTTAGGCTATGAACGGCTTAAAAAGTATGCTCTGGTTGACTACAACCCGGAATCGCCTTTCAAATGGCTTCAGGCTCTTGATGATCCTAAAATTGCTTTTCCGGTAACTTTTCCGGGCTATTTCGGGATAAACTACGAGTTTGTTATTCCTGAAGAAGAAGCAAAACTGCTCGAACTGACAAGTTCTGAAAATTTATTGAGTCTTAATATTGTTTGCGTTCCGCAGGGGGATCCTCAATCCTCCACAATCAATCTGGTCGGACCGTTAATAATTAATACTCTCACTAAAAAAGCTATGCAGCTTGTACTTATTAACACGGAATATTCGGTCAAGCACAGGCTTTTTGACGGAATTAACGCCTTTGCTGCTAAAAAAGAAGAAGAAAAAGTAGAAAATAAGTCTTAAATTTTGTTAAAGGATTAATAAAGAATGCTTGTATTAACTCGTAAGACGGGACAAAAGTTAATAATTTCCGATAATATAGAAGTAATAATACTTGAAACCAAGGGTGAGACGGTGAAGATAGGGATAAATGCTCCCAAAACAGTTCCTGTTTACCGTGAAGAGTTATATTTGGAAATAAAAAAGGCTAACCAGCAGGCAGTTAAAAATGTTTTACCGGAAGATTTAAATCAGGCCTTGAATATCTTTGAAATAAAGAAAAGTGACGGCAAAGACTATTTAAGCAAGTTTAAAGCAATCATATCTTCGGGCAAAACAAAAGAAAAAGAGCCGGAATAATTATGAGCAACTCTTTTGCTGAATTGGATGCTTTGAATAAAGTTGTTGATGAAGCAAGGAGAGAAATTTTAGTCAATAAAAAGCCTTTGAATGCTATAGGGCTTTTGCTTCCGCATAAAAAAACCGGAAATGAGTTTTTGAAACAAACGCTTGCACTGGCGTATTTTCAAAATAAACAGTATATTGATGCTTTGGGGCTATATTATCAAACAGGACAACTTTATCAGGCCGGTTTTTGTTATTTGCTTATGGAAAATGAAGCGGAAGCTGCCAAACTTTGGAGTAAAGCCCCTGACTCTCCTGCCGTAAGGTGGGGAAAAGCTCTTCTTTCTTTTATAAATTTAAAAATTGAGAGCATCCCTTCGATATTTCAAATAAGAAACCACCTTGAAAGTGATTTGGAGTATTTTTTAGCCGCCGACAAAGTAATGTATGCCGAAAATCTTATTTCCTGTGATGATTTTTTGTATTCAATAAATCTTCTTTTATTTTTGTATCCATTTTATTTTTTAA
>CAZEDP010000031.1:0-11864 GCA_964511035.1 uncultured Gammaproteobacteria bacterium | reverse complement strand
AATATATTCAAAACTAATATTAGTGGTATTGGGGACACGGTTTATTCTTGTTCCGTTAATTCTTGCATTAAATATTTTTTCTAAAAGCCCTTTTTCGAGCCTGTCTCTTAATTTTTTTACTCTTGTGTTTTCATCATCAAGATAACTGACGGCTAATTCCGCGGCTTTTCCCATGCCGATGATTGAAGGCACGTTTTCAGTACCGGCTCTTTTGCCATGTTCCTGATGACCGCCTATTAAAAGAGGATTAACAAGAGTCCCCTTTTTAATATAAAGCGCACCTACACCCTTCGGGGCGTGGAACTTATGTCCCGATACGCTCATTAAGTCGATATTTGTATTTTTTACGTTCAGTGGAATTTTACCCGCTGCCTGCACAGCATCTGTGAAAAACTTTGTTGATGGGTTAATATCTTTTGCGATATCAGCCATTTTTTCAACGGGGAAAATAACTCCCGTTTCATTGTTAGCATACATGCAGGCAACCAGTGCTGTGTTAAAGTTTATTGATTCTTTGAATTCATCAATATCGATTTCGCCTTCGGAATTTACATTCAGATATGTTGCTTTATAACCTTTTGTTTCGAGCCATTTAAAAGTGTTCAAAACGCAGGGGTGTTCAACTTTAGTGGTTATAATATGTTTTTTTTGAGGATTTGCTTCCAGAAGTCCTCTTATTGCCATATTGGCGCTTTCGGTTCCGCACCCTGTAAAAATTATTTCATCAGGATTATTGGCTCCCATTAATTCGGCAGTTTGTATTCTTGCTTTGTTCAAACCTTTACATACACTCCCACCAAAGGTGTGCATACTCGAAGGATTTCCGTACTCCTGCGTAAAATAAGGAAGCATCTCTTCAAGGACTTCTTCAGAGACTTTTGTTGTTGCGTTGTTGTCAAAATATAAAATTTTATTCATTATTTTCTCCAAAATACCCCTTTATACAGCCTCAACCTCAAGGTTATTATCAACCTGTTCTTTGATAATCTTTTCTACAAAATTCTTTAATGTAATGTTGCTTCTTTTGCATTCTTTACAGGAACCGAAAAGCCTAACCTGAACTTTGTTGCCGATTATGTCAATCAGCTCAATCCCGCCGCCGTCTTTTCTTAACTCAGATGCGATATAGTTTTCAAGAACATTGTTTACTTTTATTATTAATTGGGTTTTAGTCATTGTTTTACCGGCATTGAGCTTTGCTCTTCTTGCAAGTTCCTCGTCAAGTATTTTTTGGATATCTGGGATGCATCTGCCGCATCCTCCTCCTGCTTTTGAAAAGTTAGTTACTTCTTCAACCGTGTTCAGTTGGTTATCCTGAATAACCTGTCTGATTTTTTCTTCGGTAACGCCGAAACATTTGCAGACAACTTTGCCGATTTCTTTTTTGCCTGCGGGCTCGCCTTTATAATTTGCAATCGCTGCTTCAAGAGCTTCTTTGCCCATAACGGAGCAGTGCATTTTAGCTTCGGGAAGTCCGCCTAAAAAATCCGCAATATCTCTGTTTGTAATTTTTTCAACTTCGCTTAAAGGTTTTCCGATAATCATTTCAGTTAATGCACTTGCGCTCGCAACAGCAGAGCCGCAGCCGAAAGTCTGGAATTTTGCGTCGGTGACAATGCCTGTTTTATTATCAATTTTTAAATAAAGTTTTAATGCATCTCCGCAGGAAATGCTTCCGACTTCGCCGATTGCATCGGGGTTTTCTATTTCGCCGACATTTTTCGGATTTCTATAATATTCTATAACTTTTTCGCTGTAATCCCACATAGTTATTTCCTTTTCGAATTATGCTTATGAATAATCTTTTATATTTTACTTTAAAAAAACCTTAAATTAACTTCATAATCACGATAAATTATAATACTCATGTTTTACTGCTATCATTTTCTTATGAAAAACTTAACTATTACTAAACTCAAGTCAATAAAATATCTTACGGCGGTGCTAATTATGTTCTTTTCTCTTTTCGGCTGCAAGGCTAATTCACAGCAGATTTTTGTTAATCAAACGGGTTATCTGCCTTATGAAGAAAAATATGCGCTTGCCGAAAATTCAGGCAATAATATTACCAATGCTAAGCTGATTGATGCTGTAACAGGCAAATCCGTTTTTGAAATTACTCCGGCAATTGAAAACAAAACTCTAAAGCTCGATTTTAGTGATTTTAATAAAACCGGCAGTTATAAAGTGAAATTCGCAAACGGCGTTTCATATCCTTTTAGCATTTCAACCTCCTTATACGACAAAATGCTCTATTCCGTCGCCAAGTCTTTCTATTATCAGAGATGCGGAACCTCTGTCAAAGACGAAACGGGAAATATTATCCATAATCAATGCCACTTAAAAGACGGGTATGTTAAAAGAGCCGATAGTTCAAACGAAAAAGACAAATTTATCGACTGCACGGGCGGCTGGCATGATGCGGGTGATTTCGGAAAATACACAGCTTCAACCGCAACTGCCGCTGCTTTGCTTTTATCGGCTTTTGAAAACAGCAGTAAGTTAAAAACTCTGAATTTAAAACTTGAAAACTCTAATTCGGCAATGCCTGACATGTTGACAGAGATTAAATACGCGCTTGATTGGCTTTTAAAAATGCAAAGAGCCGACGGGGCGGTTTATCGAAAATGCTCGGGCGAAAAGTGGCCGGGTGAAATTCTTCCCGAAGCCGATACTCTGAAACGTTATGTCTTTGGGATTTCAACACAGGAAACCGGCAAATTCTCGGCTGTCATGGCTATGGCATACAGAGTGTTCAAAAACTATGACAGGGTGTTTGCCGTGAAATGCCTAAATGCTTCGGTAAAGAGCTATAATTACCTTCAAAATCATCCTTACTATGTTGATTATGAAGAATCCGACAACAGCGGCTCGGGCGGCTACCCTGATTATAAATACGATAAAGAACCTTCGGTTTATACTGATTTAGATGACAGAATCTGGGCAGCGGCAGAGCTTTTCGTTGCAACCCGCAACAAAATTTACTCTGAATATTATGCCCGCAATATTGACAGAATTGACTTAGAGCCTTTCTCCTGGAAAAATCCCGCATTTATGGGAACTGCAAATCTGGCTTTGTTTTCTGACGGTGAAGTTAAAGAACAGGCAAGGAAGAGAGTAAAACAGCTCTCTGACGAAATTATGGACAAAATGCAGAATAACCCTTACTACGTCCCGTTTGATGAATTCAAATGGGGTTCAAATGCGGCCTTTTTGAATTCGGGGGTTGTGCTGTATTATGCTTATTTACTTGATAAGGACGAGAAATACAGCCAATACGCTTTGAAAACAGTAAACTATGTTCTCGGGTGCAACCCGTTAAACAAGTCTTATATAACGGGTTTTGGCTCAAACAGCGTGAAGCATCCGCATCACAGAATTATGCAAAGCACGGGAAAAGTAACAGCGGGTTTTCTTATCGGAGGAGCCAATAATACGTCAAATGACGGGGTTGCAACACCCGATTTAGGCATTAAAAGCTATATCGATGATTCGCGATCTTATGCAACTAACGAGTATGCGATTGATTACAATGCACCGATGTTATTTTTGATTTCGTTATTGTAAAAAAAATCGCGAATTTTGCATCCCATTTGCAACCTATTTGCAGCCTTTTTTGTAAATGCTGTTTTATTCAAATCGCCTCTTTAGGCTTGATTGGTGGGTAATCTGGTTTCTTATCATAATTTTGTGACCTTTTATATTTATTATTAATTGATTTTATTTTGTTGGGTAAAATTTTTAATTTTACCCAACCTACTATAATTACTATTATAGCAGGGTTTTGTGCGTCCAAACGGCCCCAATTTGTGGACATGTGGCTACAAATTTTGAAATAGGCTTGTAACTTTCAAAGAATATGTTAAAATAAATATGTATTGATAAAGACGTGTGTTTTTCTAAAAGGTTTGTATAGTGAAATTTAGAGTTGATAAGTTAAAAGAAGCAAAAAAAGAATATGATAGTTTTTCTAAAAAACAACAAAAGCTATTAGATGAAGATTACAGGATTATCAGTACAAAAGGATTGAATTTGTCAGAACAAGATATATGGCTCCTAAGTTGTTTGAGATTAAGACAAAAGAATTAAGGTCATTATTCAAGTACGAAGTAGATCAGATAATAATAATCGGATTAATTTATGAAAAAGATTCTCAAAAAGCCCCTAATTATTATATTAAACTGGCTCAAAAAAGATTAAAACCGCAGGAGACAAAATAATGAATAAATATGTTTATGTTAAAGATGCAGAAGGATATGTAACTAAAAAACCTGAAAACAATGTGGAAGCTGATGAGACAATTATCAGCAAAGATGAATTTGAGCAAATTTCGGGTGTTGAATATTATAAGAAGACTTTCGGCAGAGGCGGAGCAAGGCAGGGGGCAGGAAGGAAAAAACAATATACTTCTAAAAAACGCGAAACATTTGACCTTGAAGAAGCTGATATTATCAGTTTAAAAGAATATGCTAAAAAGCATAAAATCAGTAAAAATAAGGCGCTGCACGAAGCAATTAATAATTTAATCAGATATGAGGCATAAGAACATAAGCTAAATGCGTCATACGTTCTAAGCCGGTTAAAGTTAAGATATTGCGACCTTGCGATCCCGTGTCAAGCACGGGATGACGGGGGTGTGAAGAAGGTTGAGATTCTTCGCTTGCTCAGAATGACGGTTCAGCGTGAAAAGGTTGCAAAATGTGTTGCAAATTATCCTTTTAGTTGGGTGCAGACAACCTTTTGACAGGTGCAGTGCAACCTGAATTCGGGTGCATTTTAGTCGAAAAAGGTAAAAAACAGGATGCAAAATTGCGAAAAAACGTCAAAAAAGTATGCAAAAAACGCTATGTTGAGCGAGGTTTAGCGTATGTTTAGCGTATCTTTTTGAGCGAAAAAAAGAATTAATTAGGTATAATTAGGTATTTTTGGAGTGGAAATATTGTGAGGTAGGGTATGGACAGTTGTTGGGGTTTTTGTCGGTGCTTTTTGTTTATTGGGCAAAATCATGTAAAAGTTGTAAATTTTTATATAAAAATTTAAATTTATTGTACAATATTTTTTATAGGATTTAGTTGAGTATTGCTAGTTTGGAAATGAATTTTTATGTCAGCTAAAATGAAAATTCCAGATCACCAAATGAAAGTACTACATTTTTATTCAGGCGGAGTTTGTGCAATGTGCAACCTTCAGCTAGCATTGCACAAAAAGGATGGTAGCTATGGTCATATAGGTAAAATGGCTCACATTCAAGGAGAAAACTCTGGTTCTGCTAGGTATAACCCTAATATGACAGATGAAGAAAGGCAATCATATAATAATTTAATTCTTCTATGTCCAACTTGTCATGACAAAATAGATGGGGATGAGAAACAATATACAGTAGAATATCTTTTACAGCAAAAATCCGAGCATGAAACAAAAATCAAACAAGTTTTTATTCAACCTATAAATGATTTAAATTATGGAGAATTGGGGCTTATACTAAAGTATTTAACATCAAACCAAACGGCAATGTACCCTAATTATAGTGATTATAATCCTATACTGCCGAATGAAAAAATTCGTAAAAATAAACTTTCAAATTCCACAGCTGATTATATTACTATGGGATTAAATCGCTTTAAACTGTTACAGGATTATTTAAATGGACATTCGGATATTTACTTTGCAGAAAATTTAAGAAAAACTTTTGTTGATAAATATAGAGAAATAAAAGAAAAATATAGTGATGGTGATACAATATTTAATGAACTTTGGGAATTTGCATCTTTAAATAGGCAAGACAAAATACATCAGGCTGCAGGATTAACAATAGTCACATATTTCTTCCATGAATGTGAGATTTTTGAAAAATGATAATTCCTAACAAAAATATAAAATTATCATATTCACTAATAGGTGTTGGTTCAATATTGCTTAATGAGTTATCAAGAGCAAAAACCGTATCTGCACTATGGGAAAAAGTTAAAAAGCATAATGAAGTCAATAATTTTGAAAAATTTATTTTAACTATGGATTTACTTTTTTCACTGAATTTGATAACTCTTGAAAACGGCTTAATTAGGAGAGCTGAAAATGCTTAGATCTCTTAAATGTGATAATCCTTTATTTAAAGAAGTTGAATTTGAAGATGGTTTGAATTTAATTATTGCCGATATGCACAAAAAATCATCAGACAAGGATTCAAGAAACGGAGCAGGCAAAAGTTCTCTCATAGAAATTGTTGATTTTTGCTTAGGGGCTAGTGGGGTAAAAGATAAAGGTTTATTAAGAAAAGAACTTGAAAACTGGACATTTACTCTTGAATTAATATTGAATGGTAAGCCATGCTTTGTCTCAAGAAATACAACAGATAGTGCTAGAGTTTATCTTGAAGGTGATTTTACAGATTGGATTATTCAGCCTTCATATAATAAAAAGGATGATATATATATTTTGAAAATAAGAGACTGGATAGCTGTTTTAGGTAATTTATTTTTTGACCTTCAACCAGAAGAATCAAATGAAACTTATGCTCCATCTTTTAGAAGTTTAATAGGACATTTTATTCGGTATGGTAATGAAGCCTTTCTGGATCCCCTTATATACTTCAAAAAAGAGCAAACTTGGCAAATTCAAGTTTATAATGCTTTTCTTTTAAATTTGAACTGGGACTATGCAATTAAATTTCAAAAAATAAAAGATGAAAAAAAGACCCTTGATATCTTAAAAAAAGCTTCAAAACAAGGTTTATTAAAGGGTTATATTGGCACTGTCGGAGAATTAGAAGCTGAAAAAATAGCTTTGTCTGACAAAATTAATAAAATAGAAGAACAATTAAATTCATTTAAGGTTCATCCACAATATTATGAAATTCAAGCACAAGCTGATAAATTAACTAAAAAAATACATGAAATTACAAATAATTTATTTTTAAATGAGGAATTATTGTCAAGGTATCAAGAAAACAAGTTAGAAGAAAAAGATGTCAACCTTGATAAAGTCAAAAAAATATATGAACAAGCAGGATTAATCTTTGAGAAAAAAATAACAAAAAATATAACTGAAGTAATTGAGTTTCACAAAAAACTTGTAGAAAACAGGACTGTTTATTTAGAAAATGAAATATTGCGTTTAACAAGAGTAATTGATACTCAAAAAAGAGAAATTGAAAAATTATCAAATGATAGAGCAAAAAATTTAACAATATTAAAAACACACAATGCTCTTGAAGAACAGACAAAGCTGCAAGATAGATTGTTGGAACAAAAGCAACATTTGTACGAAATCACTAGCCATATTTATAACTTGAAAAAAATTGCACAAAGCTCAAGTCAAATAAAAATTCAAACCGAAGAACTTATTCAAAAAGCAAAAGCAGACCTAGAAGAAAGAAGTGTTCAAAAAGAAAGTGCAATAAAGATTTTTAATGAAATTGCAGAGTATTTGTATAATGAATCAGGTAGTTTATCAATTGATATTGATAATACTGGTTATAAATTTGACACTCGGATAGGAAAAGACCAAAGTAGTGGGAGAAATTCCATGAAAATATTTGATTATGATTTTACCCTAATGCAAATAAGGTCAAAAATTAATGGAATGCCTGATTTTTTAATGCATGACAGTGATATATTTGACCCTGTTGATGAAAGACAAATTGCTTTAGCACTAGAATATGCCTCAAATAAATCAAATGAAATTGGAAGCCAATATATATGCACTTTAAACTCTGATAGAATACCAGATTCGAAATATTTTAGTGAAGAATTTAGAAGTAAATTAAATAGCTTTATAAAATTAAAGCTTGATGATACAGAAGAAGGCGGCTTATTTGGTTTTAGGATTAATTAAAGGTCTCAGATTGTTTAACATAGAAAAGCCGCAGTGGCGGCTAAGTTTTTCTTTTGGGTATTTCTTTTTGTGAAAAAGAAATACCCTTGGGTTTTAAAGGGGGAACGCCCTTTTTATAGACCATAAGTACCTATGAAAGGGGGTTTTGAGATCACCACGTCGGGCAAATGCCCGCCTCATGATGACGATTTTGGGTTTTAATGAAGGTGTAGAGATTGCCACAAACGGCTTCGCCGTTTTCGCAATGACGATTCGCGGACAGAATTACGGTTCTGCGTGAAAAGGTTGCAAAATGGGTTGCAAATTATCCTTTTTATTGGGTGCAGACAACCTTTTGACAGGTGCAGTGCAACCTGAATACGGGTGCATTTTAGTCGAAAAAGGTAAAAAACAGGATGCAAAATTACAAAAAAACGTCAAAAAAGTATGCAAAAAACGCTATGTTGAGCGAGGTTTAGCGTATGTTTAGCGCATTATTTACCAAATACTGTAAATTTTTCTTAAACATCCGCATATTTACTGTCACGTTTTGTCACTTTCTGACTTAAACAAAATATAAGATAACGGAGATGATCGCATGCAGGTTCACAACAGAAATTATAACCTTTACAATAAATTGAATACGCCGGCAAGCTTTCACGGCATTCCCGTGATAAAGTACAGTCACGGACTCGTTGAGTGGAAACCCGCATTTATTAAGTTCGCGGAAAGACTTAATAATCTGCCTGCCGGCACAAAACTTATAATCGAGGACGTTAAACGAGGTTCTAAATCCGAATTGGTTCCTAACCCCGAAACATATTGGACTTATGACACTTTTATTCAATTTTTAAAAGAACATGGCTCTATGGCTAATTTTGATTTTGATTCGATTAATACCATTAAACAATTCAGCACTTCATTAACATTTGGTAAAGAAATGACCGGCAAGCTTCAATTGGATTTCTCCAACGGAATTGACCATTATAAAATCGGAAGCTCTTACGGGGACAGTTCAAAGAAATTTTCATTTATGGGTCTGGTAAAAACATTCTTGGATTTTGCCAGAACCAAACGCGGTCTGCCGCCTGTTATGAAACCGTAACAGCAAGTTAAATCTCACTTTATAAAATATAAAAACATTTAAAAAGCTAAAACTAACGGCAAAGACTCTAATACAATTCTTTGCCTCTTAACTCGGTTTGAATTTTATGTTACATTTGAATAATGGAAAATCACGGAAAAATTTTTGTCTTGTCCGGTCCTTCCGGTGTCGGCAAGGGTACATTGTTAAATATGCTGTGTCAGGACTTTCCTGATATTAAACTTTCAATCTCATATACTACAAGGCGTCCTAGGTTTAATGAAACTCCGGATATAGATTATCACTTTGTAAGTCAGGATACATTCAGAGAAATGATCAACAAAGGTGAGTTTCTTGAATGGGCTGAGTTTGCGGGCAACTATTACGGAACCGCTCTTAGCAATTTACAAAACACTCTGAGTAAAGGGGACGATATTTTTTTAGAGATTGACGTTAAGGGCGCGATTCAGGTTAAAGACAGAATTCAAAATGCTGTTCTTATTTTTATTCTGCCGCCTTCAATTGAAGTCTTAAAATCAAGGCTTTTCAAAAGGAAAACCGATTCTCCTCAGGCTATCGAAAACAGGCTTGCAATAGTCAAAAGTGAACTTGAGAAGAAAATTTTGTTTGATTATGAAATAATTAATGATGATTTAAGCACTGCATACGATGAGCTTAAAAATATCGTTTTAAGTGAATTGAACAAAAAAACTCAAAATGTCTCTTAAAGGAAAAAAAATTTTACTCGGAATAACAGGCGCAATTGCCGCCTACAAGTCTTGTGAAATTATTCGGCTCTTAATAAAGTCTGGCGCGGATGTTAAAGCCGTCATTACTCCGAACGCAAAAGAATTCGTAACGCTGACAACACTGAGGACGTTGACGAGAAACGAGGTTTACTGCGAACAGTTTGACATTAATGACTGGAAACCCGAACACATAAGTCTTGCAGATGATTGCGATTTGTTTCTCATTGCTCCGTCAACTGCAAATACCATAAGCAAAATTGCAAACGGTATCTGCGACAATTTGTTGACTTCAGTTGCTCTTGCTTTCAGGAAGAAAATCCTCATTGCACCGTCAATGAATACAGGGATGTGGGAAAATCCTGTTTTTCAAAAGAACCTTGATGCTTTGAGAAACAGCGGAATAATTGTCATTGAACCTGAAGAAGGCGAACTTGCCTGCGGTTGGAACGGAAACGGAAGATTGGCCGAACCTTGCGTAATTGTTGCTAGAGTCAAGACTGTTTTTGAGAACGGAGAGTTTTTAAAGGGAAAAACAATTCTTGTAACTTCCGGCGGAACCAGAGAAAACATCGATCCCGTCAGATTTATCGGAAATTACAGTTCGGGTAAAATGGGAACTGCTCTCGCCGATAAGGCTTATGAAGCCGGCGCTGATATTGTGCTCGTAACAACTGTTGATGTTTCTCGTCCGTATAAGGTCATCAAAGTACAATCTGCGCAAGATATGCTGGAAAAAGTGAAAGAAAATTTTCAATCGTGCGATGCTCTGATAATGACGGCGGCTGTTGCTGATTTCAGAGCGGAAGAGGCAAGCAGGCAAAAAATTAAAAAGACACAAGATACCGATGAATTGACAATAAAACTTGTCAAAAATCCCGATATCCTGTCGGAAGTGAGTAAACTAAAAAAGAAAAACCAGATTGTCATCGGTTTTTGCGCTGAAAGCGAGGATTTAAAAACAAACGCAGTTTGTAAGCTGAAAGCAAAAAATCTCGATTATATTGCGGCTAACGACATTTCTCGAAAGGATACAGGTTTTGAAAGCGATTATAACGAAATTCTGCTGATTAATAAAAAGGGTGAAGCCAAAAAACTAAAAAGAGCCTTAAAAAAAGAAATAGCACAACAATTATTAGAGGAAGTTTTTAAAAAATGAGCGAAAAATTAGAAACAGTAATAAAAAAGCTTGAAGAATTTGCCCCCACAGAGCTTTCCTGCGTATGGGACAATACAGGCTGGCAGATTTTTCTTTCAAATAATGAAGTTAAAAAAATCATGCTCTGCGTCACGCCCTCCATTGATGTCGTTGAACAGGCGGTGCAGAAAGGCTGTGATTTGATTATCTCTCATCATCCCCTGATTTTTGACAAGTTAAAAAAAATCAATGCCGCAACACCCCTTGGCAAAACTATTGCGCTTGCGATCAAAAATAATATCCAAATTTATTCAATGCATACCAATCTTGATTCCTGCGCAGGGGGTCTTGCTGACCGTCTGGCGGAAAAACTCGGGCTGTCTGAAGTCGAGAATTTTAATGAATTCGTCAGAATTGGTTCAACAGAAAAAAATGAAACACTTGAAACGTATTTGTCAAAGATAAAAACGGCGTTGAATCTTGATAAGTTGAGGCTGATTAATCCCGCGGGAATTAAAAAAGTCCGAAAAGTTGCTCTGTGTCCCGGAGGCGGAGGCGATTTTATCGGAGAACTAAAGGGAATTGATTTATACGTCACTGCAGATATTAAATATCATCAGGCTCTGGCTGTTCAGGATTATGCTCTGGCTGATGCGGGGCATTTTGAGACAGAAAGAGTTATCATTCCTAATTTGAAGGAAATGTTGGCTCGATTTAATGTTGAAGTTTTTGCCGCGGAGGAAAAAAGTCCGTGGGTAACGATTTAATAATTAATAGGGGTACATTGGGCGGCACCGGACTGAATGTATCCAAACTATGCTGGGGTACGCTTTCTTTTAGCCCTTACCATTCAAAAATAACGCCTGAAGAGGCAGGAATGCTGCTCAAAGCAGGATATAAACGGGGTATTAATTTTTGGGACGGAGCCGAGCTTTATGAGACGTATTCGCATATGCAATCAGGTTTGGAAGTTGTCGGGCAAGCAGAGGATATTGTTATTTCGTCCCGCTCTTATGCACAAACCCGCGAAGAAATGCTTTTGAGTATTGATAAGTGCAGAAGAGCTTTGAACAGAGACATTATT
>CAZEDP010000030.1:0-12092 GCA_964511035.1 uncultured Gammaproteobacteria bacterium | reverse complement strand
AACTCACATTTTGTATTTCTAAATATATAAAACATGAAAAGAAAAAAAATTGCGCAATATGAATATTTTTCATAGGATTAATTAAATGGCGATTTCAGGAGTATTCAATAAAGATTATGCCCTTTGCTAACTTAATCAAAAAATGCAGAAAAATAACATTTTTCCAAAAAATCAGACTTTTCCGGCATACTCTCAAAGAATACCTTGAACTCATAAAATTCGAGCACACTGTCTTTGCCCTGCCGTTTGCTCTTGGCGGGATGCTTTTGGCGAATAAAAGCGGATTTCCGTCGGCAATTACTTTCTTGTGGGTGCTTCTTGCCATGATCGGGGCAAGAACAGCCGGCATGGCTTTTAACAGGATTATTGACGCCGAGATAGACAAAAAAAATCCCCGTACTTGGAATCGGGCAATACCTGCCGGAAGGATTAAAAAAAGCAGCGCGTTAGCACTGGCGGTTGTTTCTCTTGCAGTGCTTGTTTTGGCGGTTTTTCAGCTGCCGTTTATATGCAGGGCGCTTTTGCCTTTTGCCATGGTTCTTTTAATCGGATATTCATATACCAAAAGATACACGGTATTGTGTCATTTGTTTCTCGGGGCTGTTCTGGGTTCTGCGGCTGCGGGCGGCTGGCTTGCGGTGAGCGGGAAAATTGATTTAAATGTCATTCTGTGGGGTTTTGCCGTTATGTTCTGGGCGGCAGGTTTTGACATTATTTATTCGGTCTCTGACGTTGATTTTGACAGGCACTGTGGACTGTACAGCATTCCTGCCTATTTCGGAATCAAGCAGGGGCTTTTGATTTCGAGGTTCTTCCATTCTCTTAGCGCAAATTTGTTTATAATTTTGGGCTTTTTCTACAAAGCAGGGCAATTTTACTGGATTGGGGTTATCTTTTTGATTTTCGCCTTAATTTACGAGCATTTTCTTATTTCAGACGGCAAACTTAAAAACATTAACGCCGCATTCTTCAATGTTAACGGATTTGTAAGCATAGGTTTCTTAATATTCATATTTATTGATAAAATCATATAAATATAAGTTTGAAAATTATGCGCAGAATTAGCGAACATTTCAAAAAAACATTTACCTACAAGTTTCTTTCGACGGCATTTCTTTATCTTGCCGCTAAAACAGAGAGCCTTGGAGTTATTGTAATTGATTTTTTAAAGGTCTTGATTCTTATACTTCAAGGCAAATTTAATACAAAACGTGCTTTTGAACAGGCTTATTCAATGGGTTTCGGCTCGCTTCTGATAAGCCTTTCAATGGTTGGCGTGGCGGGAATGATAATAGCCCTTCAGCTTGCGCAGGAAATGGTCAAACAGGGTGCGGGTGATTATGTCGGAGCATTGGTATCCGTGGCAATAGTCAGGGAAATAGGACCCGTTATCGGCAGTTTCGCGGTAATTGCTCTTGCGGGTTCTGCAATGGCGGCTGAGATTGCTACTATGAAAGTAAATGAACAAACCGATGCCATGTTTACTCTTGGGGTTAACCCGATATCTTATTTGATTGTACCCAGAGTCATTGCGGGTTTTCTGATTGTGCCTTTCCTCATTATTCTTGCTGATTTTGCGGGTGTTATGCTGGGAATGTACATAAGCAATCTCGTATCGGGTTTGACCATATCGTCTTTTCTTGATTCTGTCTGGCGAGGGCTTCAGGAAAAAGATGTTTACGTCAGCCTGCTGAAAGGCAGCGTTTTTGGAGGGTTAATTGCGTTAATAAGCTCGTCAGTCGGATATTCAACGAGAGGCGGGGCCAAAGAAGTCGGCGAAGCAGTTACAAATGCGGTTGTATGGTCATTTGTGGCGGTTGTGCTGTTTGATTATCTCATTTCATTTGCATTTTTCTATTAAGAGACTGTCTAAACTTATTATCAAATGCTTTAAAAATATATTGTAAACATTTGTAAACAAAATTATCGATATCTGATTTTTTTTAGATAATTTTGTTTTTAAGTATATATAGAGTATATTAATTTTATATCAGTGTGAAAGATTAAACTGTGAGAAATTTAGCATAGCAATTATAAATAGGAGAACCCCCATGAGCACACAGAATGTTTCATTCCCGGTACAATCACAAATACAGTTTGGCTCTACGAGTTACAAACTGTACTTTCTGGGCAATGAAGACCAGAACATCGTTGCAAACGGAGACAACATATTTTTCTGCGGAAACGGCAACAATCAGGTAGTTGCCGATGGCGGAAGAAATGTTTTCTTTGGCGGAAACGGCAACAGCACAATGGTTAACAAAAAAGGCGATGCGGTTTTCTTTGGCGGAAACGGCAACGACAAGATGATTAACTATGCAAACGCCATTATGTACGGCGGAGAAAATGCCGACACCATGATTAACAACGGCAATGCCAAAATGTACGGTGAAGGCGGAAATGATACCATTATTAACAACGGAAACGGTGTTATTTACGGCGGAGCAGGTCACGATGTCCTGATGAACAATGCAAATGCGCCGATGTTCGGCGGTCTTGGCAATGACCTAATGGTCAATTACGGAAACAGCGTAATGTACGGCAGTATAGGAAATGATTCCATTATTAACCATGGAGAGGCAAAAATCTACGGCGGTGACGGAAACGATAACATCGCAAATACCGGCAACTCATCCATATATTCTTCCAACGGCAATGACAGTATTATGAACGGATACAACCCGGAAGTATTTGATTATTCTAACTACCTAATCAGTCAAAGATTAGGGTGTTAAGCTCACTCTCCTGCCAAGGAAATAATATATATAGAAAAGAGGGCAGATAGCCCTCTTTTCCACATTATTAAGTATTTTCAGCTTTTTTTTGAGTTAAGTATTTTTGTAAACCGTTTAACAGCGGTAAAATATAAAACGCCAAAGGCAAAACGGAAATAAAACCGACTAAAAACCTTGCCTCGTTGGAAGTTTTATACAGATGCAGAGTTTGCATCAAACCGTCGATTATTAATACGCTTAAGAAAGGTATTAAAATTCTCAAATCAGGCAGTTTTTCGTTGTTTAATTTTTTGAAAAAGGGATATATTAAACTTCCTGCGAATATACCGAAATAAATTCCCAGACAGCGCGCGCAAACAGGGAGTTGATAACCGTTTAAAAAGAAAGACCTCTCGGGTATCTGGTGGCATATCAGGCTGAACAAGCCGTAATAGACTTCTGTGAGAAAATTACTTTGCATATTTGCCGCAAAATACGGTCCGGCGATTATAACAGCCAGCCAGATTATGTTAATGAATAAGAAAAGTAAATATACTATCATTTAAGATTGAAGTTTAATATAATTATACTTATACCACTTTTTAATTATGGAACAATCAGTAATTTCAGTCTTAGCCCAACATTTGCAAAACCCGAAATTAACCTTATAAATTTTTATAGAAAAGAATTCTAATGTCAAAAAAATACAATTTATCGATAATTCTTTTTTTAGCGTTGTCAGCCGTAGTTGTTTCTTATGTAAAGGCTTTTGCTTTTTTTAACCCTTCTGTTTCTCCGCAAACAACTAATTCCAGATTTGTTAAGCCAATGATACTTGCCGCGGAAGAATATGCCAATCAAAAAGACTTTAATGCCGCCTTGGAACTTCTTTCAAATGCTGAGTCATATGAACCTGACAATGTTTCCGTGCATCTTGATAAGGCACTGATATACGAGGCTACGGGCAAAGTTGCCCTTGCTGAAAAAGAACTTTTAAGGGTTCTTAAAATTAACCCCGAAAACAAGCAGGCAACTTATTATTTGGCGATACATTACGATAAACTCGGCAGCGAAAAAAAGGCTCTTGAATATTTGCGCAGGTCTGCCGAACTTATGCCGTACAACCCTTATATTTTTTATGAATTAGGGGTTGTATTCATACGTAATAACGACTTTAACAATTCACTCATTTATAATTCAAAGGCAGTTGAGCTTAAGCCTGATTTTGCAGCTGCGTTAAATAATCTGTGCTATTCGCAGGCAAATGTCGGCAGCAATATAGAGGCGTTGAGTAATTGCGAAAAGGCTTATACCCTTGAACCCTCCAGCCCGGCAGTTATTGACAGTGTCGGTTTTGCTTATTACGGGCTTAATCAATACGAGAAGGCTGTCGAATATTTTGAAAAAGCATTGATTTACGATAAAAACATAGCTGAAATATACCTGCATCTTGCCGATGCGTATCTTAAACTTGATAAAGAGGAAAAAGCTGTTCAAAATTATGAAAAATATCTAAAATTAGAAACAAAATCTCCTGAAAACAAAAGGATTAAAAAACTGATAAAACAACTTAAGAAATCGATAAAAAAGACGCAATGGAGAATAAAATATTATGAGCGAATTAAAAAGCCCT
This sequence comes from uncultured Gammaproteobacteria bacterium, assembly GCA_964511035.1. Taxonomy (GTDB): domain Bacteria; phylum Cyanobacteriota; class Vampirovibrionia; order Gastranaerophilales; family CAZEDP01; genus CAZEDP01. Next base: position 7,745 of record CAZEDP010000030.1, on the reverse strand, counting down.
GAGCAATCTCTCATAAAAAGGCTGATTAAAGAAAGCGTACCTGTTGAATTTTGCACCGTAAACGACAAAATTTTCAAAGGAACAATACTCTGGTTTGATAAGAATGTTTTTCGACTGAAACTTGAAAATAACTCCGAAATCACATTAATGAAAAAAAATGTTATCTATTATTGTGATGCCCCTTAATAAATGAACAGCCGTTAACGTGGAAATTCGGCGGTTCAATTTGTATAGAGGCATGGCTTATGCCGAATTTGTCATTCAGCATACAGTCGATGACTTGCAGCAATTTGTAGGGCTGTTGGCTGTCAGAAACCACATGAACGCTTAAAGATATTTTTTGAGGAGTAATGCTCCATACGTGAAAGTCGTGTATATCTTTAATTTCATCAAGACACAAAAGGGCTTCTTCAATTTCTTTTACGCTGATATGAGAAGGCGCGGCTTCAAGCAGAATATTTGCCGCCTCGATAACCAGCCTGATTGCGCTTTGCAAAATCAGCACGGCAATAAAACAGCTTATAATTGAATCAGCCTGATAGAATTTCGTAAACAGGATTATGAAACCTGCTGCCAGTGTGCCTGCAGAACCCAGAAAATCGCTCACTATATGAAGAAAAGCTCCCTTTACGTTCAGATTATGCTGACATGTTTTGTGCAGGAGCATTATTGCGAATAAATTTATCAGAAGCCCGCCGAATGCAATAATGAGCATTACCGGAGCTTTGACTTCAGGAGGGTTTACAAAGCGTAAAGCGGCATCATATATAATAAACAAGGCTATTACGACAAGAACTATGCCGTTTATAAAAGCCGCAAGTATTTCTGTGCGGTAATAACCGTAAGTTCTTTCATGTGACGGAGGTTTTTTTGCAAGCCACATAGCAAACAGCGATAAAACAAGAGCCGCAAAGTCACTTAGCATGTGCCCCGAATCCGCTAAAAGAGCCAAACTCTTAGTGTACAAACCTCCGAAAAACTCGGCGAGCATGTAAACAAAGGTCAAAACTATAATTACAAGCAGTTTTTTAAAACCGTGATTATCTTCGTGGCTGTGATTATGGGACATTTCATACCTTTTGGCTAATGTTTCGGACAGATCTAAATATGCAACCGGTAATATTATATCAAAGTTTATTTTGTCTGAAGAATTCGGTTTATTGCTTACAAACAGCTAAAAGTTATCCATAAGTCAAAAAACCTTCCTGTGGATAACACAGAAAGGATTTTGAAAGTTTATTATTTTAAATCTTAAGGTATATCAAATTCGTTTAAATCTTCTTTATTGTTATAAACATTATCTATAAGAGCTTTAGCTAATAAACCGGTAGGGTCAATACTATTTGAATTTTTGCCGGTCGCGGTCACTTCTACCTGCTGTGAGTCTTTATCAAATTCTTCGTCCGACGCTTCGTTTTCAATTCCGACGGCGTATTCAGGTGTAGCAACTACATAACTGTCAGGCTCACCAAATCCCCCGTCACTGCGGTATATAGTATAAGCGCTGTTGGGTAGTTTGATTACCTTGTCACTGCAATCACCAAGCCAACCGGAGCAGTCTCCTTCGGAAACAAAATCATTTGTAATATCTTTGCTAGTTCCTGCTTTAGTATCAACTTCGAATATTGAACCCTGATTGTCAAATTTATACTGAAGTCCGTTATCAGCCGTTAATGTTGAATATGTTATTACATTGCCGTTGTTTGTTGAATCAACTTTTAAAGTGCCGTCAGTTAACAAATTATTTGTTCCTGTGGGACATAAAGTAGGTGCGGCGCTAAAAAGAGCCGGATCGTCATTTCCGCCGTGATAGACTTTTCCGCCGTCATTTGAGAGAAATCCGATCTTTACCCTTGTAAAACTTTCAGCTTTGCTTCCTCTTGTAATGTCAACCATAGTTAAACCTCCTCATCTTCTAATAACCTGATTGTGCGTAATCTTTGCGTTAGCGCAGTTGATTTTTTTATCAAATGTTTTGAATTAAAACCTTTTAATCTGACTTACACTCTTCCACAAAGGCTCACATATTTATAAAAACAATCTTTTTGAAAAAATTGCTAAGGGTGAAATCAAAATTTATATTGAAAAAATTTAATAAACTATTTTTTATATTAAAAAAAGCTTATATGTCATCAAAAATCATAGATGTTTTATATATTAATTATGTGAAAAAAAATAAAATTTTTAATTTAAAAAAGTTTACAAAACCTGAACTTGATTTTCGACTTGAGTATTAATTCAATAAAATTAATATTTTATTCGTAAAAATTAGTCGTATTACAAGCGGGACTGGTCAAGTCAGGAAAAATTACAATCGGGGATTTTTTCAATTCTGATGCGGGAGAGAGCTTCCAATAGTCCTTAACCAGAACCTGAAAAGTCTGTGTTACTCTGCATCCCGAGTTTTTGAGTGTTTCGATTAATTTGGGGTGAGTTTGATAATAGCCGCGGCTGTAAATATAAATCTTAGCATTGGGGTTTTGCTCTTTTGCGCAAGCGGTAATAAAATTCACGGCATCTTTGTAATATTCCTGATAAGGCAGGGAAAGGACTATATCAGCCCAAAAGGTGCTGTTGTCCTTTGTCATTAAGAACAAATATCCTTCAGCCATTTTTCTTTGAACATCTTCGAGCAAAAACCTTTCAACTTTGAAGCCTTTAAAGTAGTTTGACATTTTATTGTTTATATCAAACCTGAAGTCCTCAACGCTCTTGTAAAGAGAAGGTCTAAACTGCGGATAAAGGCAGTTTTCATCGCATTCCTGAAGTATTTGAGCATCAGAAGGCAAGACTTTTCTGACCATGTTTTTAAAGTGTAAATAATCTTCATTCAAGCAGTCATTATCTGTTTCCCACAGCTGAATTTGCGAACAGCTGCGGAACCCGCAGGCATTTTTGAATAAGGCAACGGCTTCGGCATAATTTTCATCTATTGCGGTAACGAATGTTTCAACTCCGGCTCCCCCGTATTTATTGACTACATAGTCAACGAGCTGTTTGCCTACATCATAAGCATTTACATTTAATACAAGCCGGTTAATTTTCCATCTTGTTTTCTGTTTTCCGTCTCTTACCAAACCTATTAACCCTAGCAGATTATTGCCTTCTTCCGCGATGTAGCATTCCTGTATGAATTTGAATCCGAGAGGCAGCGCGCAGTGAATAAGATTAAACGGAAAAAATGCCCCTTCAAAATCGGGTAGCTTAACCTCACCGCCTTCCGGAGCGATATACTGCATCATTTTTTTAATTTTTTTGATATCCGAAAACCGAAGAGGTCTTATTTTTGTCATGGCAATAACTGCTGTTTATGTATCACTAATAATTTAATTTATTTTTGAAAAAAAGTGAATTTGTTAATTTTTTCAATTTTTTGTCTAAACACATGGATAATGAAGTTTACCGCAAATAATGACATAATTTACATGTTAGTCTATTTAGGGGGAATGGGCTATGAAAGTTGAAATGTATTCAGGTTGTATCGGCTGTGGTGCTTGTGAAACTTTAAACAGCGAAGTGTTTTTAATTGACAAAAAAGCATTTGTTCTTGAAGAAAACATAACAGGGAACGAAGATGATGCGAGGCTTGCGGCAATGATTTGCCCCGTAGGGGTAATTAATATAGATGAGTAGGAATTCCATATTCAAACGGGAGGCGGAACAAGTGTTTTGCCTCCCGTTAATTTATGGCTCATATATTCTTTTGACAAATTTTTAATGATATCATTTTAAAAAGCATAAAAAGTATCCAAAAGAGGTTTTAAAATGTTTCTTAAAATAAAAAATATTATTTTTCTTTTAGTAACTGTATTTATGTTGGCATTTTCCTTCACTGATTTTAATTTAACGGTTAATGCTCAAACTGAACAGGACATATATATACAGGTGGCAAATCCTATTGATATTGTTAACAATTCCTCGGAATATTTATACAAAAAAGTCAGATTAAATGCGGTATTCGATAAATTTTCGACTTTGGGGCTGGACTACAAACCGGCAATGAGGAGTTCGGAAGATTACATTTCTTTTCTGATTAGGCGTCCTGATGTTACCGGTTCTAATGTAATTCCGCTTTCGGAAATGAAGCTGATTATATCAAGAGACAAAGCAGAAAAACTTCTTATAGACGTAGAAAGCGGTGATAAGGTCGAATTTACGGGACTTGTTTTTTCAAACGCTCTTAATGACCCGTGGATTGAAGTAGATAATGTAAAAATATTGAATCCGAAGAAGAAGCAGACTGCAGATAACTCAAATAATAAGACGGTAAAAACAACCGGATCCAAAAAATAAAAATGTCAGAAAACTTTAAAATTAAACAAATTTCGCGGCAAAATGTTGAGGAAGTTATAAAGGGCATTGGCTTTGATAAGAGTTATATTTCTCAGGCTCTTTTAAAATATGATTTCGTTCTGCTGAAAATAAAAGCTCTTTCCTGCGCTCAGGGAAATATACTAAAACAAACCGCTTTATCCGTCGGAGCGGATGCGGCTTTGCACAGAGAAGCAGTTACGGGCAAAATAGAAAAAACAGACGCTTTGCTCGGAGCAACAAAAGCGCAAATTATCAAAATAGCAAACAATCTTAAACACCAGCCATTTAAACTTTCATTGCTCGCTGACGAATTATTGGACAAAATTTCGGTTAATAAGCTCAATTCTGTCAAAATCGGTTCAAGAGAATTTGTATTGAACGGAAAAACTTATATAGTGGGTATTTTAAATGTAACTCCCGACTCTTTTTCAGACGGTGGAGAGCATTTTTCTCTTGAATCAGCAGTAAATTCAGCCGGAGAAATGATTGCTGACGGTGCGGATATTATTGATATCGGAGGGGAATCTACAAGACCGTTTTCTCAAGCGGTTGAACCGGAAGAGCAGATTAAACGAATAGTTCCCGTGATAAAAGAAATCAGGAAAATTTATCCTGATATTCCATTGAGCGTTGATACAAGAAGCTCAAAAGTTGCCCTTGAAGCCGTGAACTGCGGAGCGGACATGATTAATGACGTTTCGGGGTTTGATTATGATGAAAAAATGCTTTCTGTGGCATCAAGTTTTAAAATGCCCTGTATCATATGCCACAGTCAAGGAACTCCTGCTGACATGCAGTTAAACCCTTCATATGAAGGCGATATAGTTGATGAAATCTATTCTTATTTATCTAAAAAGGCTTGTGAAGCGTCGGATGCAGGAATAAAAAATATTATTCTTGATGTCGGCATAGGGTTTGGAAAGACTCTTGAGCATAATATGCAGATATTAAAAAGAATTTCCGAATTTAAATCTATTGGTTACCCACTGCTTGTAGGCATTTCAAGAAAAACTTTCATCCAAAAAACGCTTGAACTAACTCCTTTGGAAACAGATACTGCGACAATTGCGGTCAACAGCTGTTTAATGCAAGGGGGCATCGATTTTATAAGGGTTCATGATGTTAAAGGGCATGCTCAAGCCGCCAAGATAATTGAGAAAATTTATAAATGAGGTTTAATCTCTCATTTGCAAAATTCCAAATCTCATTTTTTGTTATAATTTACTGTGAAAATTAAAAAAATTCAGAGGGGAACTGATGAAGTCACTAACAATAATCAAAACGCTTTTTGCCGAAAGTTTAGAGGTATTAAGAAAAAACTTTATCCTGCCTCAGCCTCTGTTATTGTTTTTGCTTATAGTTAGTTTTATTGTAATGCCTGTCAGCCTTAGAGGCGCTGGAAACGCGTCGGGCATGATAATGTTTTTTGCACTGTTTTGTCTTTTCTGTGCTTTCATTGCGGGCTGGTACAGCATGATTTACAGGGCTGTTGTCATTAATGACGAAAAAGAAATTCCGGAAAACGAGCTTGAGCCCAGAGTTGCCCGTGAATTTTTCCCCGGAGTGGAGAGACATTTTTTAAAAATCCTTTCCGGAGTTATTATTTATATTTTGCTCGCTTTTATCTTTATTAATATAGCGGCAATTGCGGGTGAAAAGTTAATCGGATTTCCGCAGGGCTTTACTCAGGAAAAATTATCCGCTGCGTTGAGCAGTTGGGAAGAATATACAGCATTTATTAATAAACTGAGCCATGCGGATAAGGTTAAACTGCTGAGATGGGATTTGCTGATATTTGGCTGCGTCGGGCTTGTTACATATTTGACAATGTTCTGGGGACAGGCGGTTGTTGTATGCTGTAAAAATTCAGTATCGGCATTCATTCACAGTTTTAAAACCGTTATAAAAAACTTACCCGTAACGTTTTCTATATTTATACTTAACTGGTTCAGCTTATGGTTTGTGGGTTTATTAACTTCACTCAAACCCAAAAACGCAATAATACAGTTTATAGGGCTTTTTACGACACTTTTTCTTATTGTTTACTACATAATTATGAATTTTCTTTACTTTGAAAAATACGGAAAAAATACTTGCGCTTGTCGGACCGACAGCGACGGGCAAGACGAAAGTTAGCATCGAACTTGCGAAAAAAATTAACGGAGAAATCATCTCCGCAGATTCAAGGCTGGTTTATAAGGATTTTAATATCGGCACAGCAAAGCCGACCATTGAAGAAATGCAGGGAATTCCTCATCATTTCATTGATATAGTAGAACCTACGATTAATTATACAGCAGGCATTTTTAAAAAAGAGGCTTCCAAAACCGTAAAAGAGATTTTTGCTCGCGGAAAAACGCCCATTGTTGTCGGCGGAACAGGTTTTTATGTCAAAGCTCTTCTGGGCGGGATTGAAATTCCCGAAGTCGAGCCTGACAAAGAATTTCGCGAAGATATGAAAAAACTTGAACAAGAGAATGGAGATGGTTTTTTATATGAAAGGCTTAAAAAGCTTGATGAAACCGCTGCATCAAAAATCCATGCCAACGATACTTTCAGGATAATCAGGGCATTGGAACTGCATCATATAACGGGCAAAAAACCTTCGGAAGTCCAAACCTCCGTTCCTCCCGAGTACGATATTGTTTATGCCGGATTAAATACTGCAGACAGGCAGTATTTATATGACAGAATAAATATTCGAGTGCTAAATATGCATAAAGAAGGACTTGTTGAAGAAGTTAAAAACCTCATTGCTAAATATGGCAGGACTTTGCCGCTTTTAAAAACGCTGGGTTACAAAGAGATATGCGGTTATCTTGACGGTGAGACGGATTTAAACGATGCGCTTGAGCTCATAATGAAAAATACCAGGAACTTTGCTAAAAGACAACTGACGTGGTTCAGAGCAAATCCGCTGATTACATGGTATTTTATAGATGAGACGGCAGAGGAACAAATAATCAAAAGCCTAATGAACAATTCAGCCGACAATAACTTTTAAATTAATATTAAGACATGCCCTCAAGCTGTTGTTTGTGCTAATTTGACAGTTTTTTTGACTGTATTAGAGAAAAAGATTTGAAAACATAGCAACTTTTTTTATTTTTCTTTTTTATATTTATGAGGAAAGTTGAAAAAGGAAATAAAAAATGAACATTTCACCCGTCAGATTGTATTCAAATTATGCCGATCAAAAAAAACAAACAAGTGTTAATTTTGGCAGTATGATGAAAATGGAACAAATCGAACCTTTAGTTAATAAAATTGTTCAATTGACTAAAGAGTACAGATTGGAAGAAGCAAATAATTTATGGAAAGAAGTTGTTGCAAAATACCCTAAATCAGATAAACAAGGGCAATTATTTATAATAGCTTTTTTAAAGCAAAGCGGGATTGCATTTTTTGAAGGATGCGGCAGAAAAGGACAG
>CAZEDP010000029.1:0-12156 GCA_964511035.1 uncultured Gammaproteobacteria bacterium | reverse complement strand
TAATAGACGTTGCGCCTATTGTTCAAAATGAAATTCTCTTACATGTCGAAGGTAAAAAAATAGCTTCCGGCGAGTTAGTGGTTGTAGGTGACAGGTTTGGTGTAAAGGTTTCCCGTATATTTAAAGAAAATACCAAACACAGCAATTTTGAAGCTGATATAGAAAAAAATAATTTGGCAAAATCATCTGCAAGAGATGATATTGATGATTTAAGCAGCGATTCCGGTAGTGAGTCCGTTGATGAAGATTTTGATTACAGCGATTTTGAAATAGAAGATGAAATTTAATCAATAGAGAGGGGTTTTATGGTCTCATATTTAATAAATTTTTCGGTTTATACACTGGCTATGATAGGAGTTATTCTTCTGGGTTTTGTTATTGTTCAAAAAAGCCTGTCCGGCGGATTTGCACAAAACAGACCGGGGTTCATGTTATTGGAGCAAACTTTGTGTATAGAACCAAGAAAGAATATTCATTTAATAAAGGCCGGAAGTGAAAGGTTTTTAATATCAACCGATGCACAGGGCACAAGTTTTTTGACAAAAATTGCGGAAGATAATTCTCCCGCAGTGTTTAAAACAGAGAGTACTGAGAAAACGTGTGTTATCGACTTAAAAAAAAGATACGATACAGAGAAGATTGTTATTGGTCTGTTTCAGAAGCTTTCATCATATACGGCAAAAGTTAAAGTTTCAAACAAGAGGTAACGGAAATGAATGAGCTTCTGAGAAATTTTGATCCTATAATCCAGCTTTTAATCGTTATAACTGCTTTTTCATTTATTCCGTTTATTTTTGTTTGTCTGACAAGCTTTCTGAGATTTGTAATTGTGTTTTCCATACTGAAAACAGCAATGGGAACTCAGCAGGTTCCTCCAGGAATGGTAATTATAGGTCTGTCCATGATACTAACTTTTTATACAATGTCTCCCGTATTTTCACAAATGTATGAAGCGGGCTATAAGCCTTATAAAGAAACCGGTTCATTGGCTTTGGCGATGTCAGAAGGAAGTAAACCTTTAAAAGATTTTATGATGAGACAAACCGAGAAAAGCAATCTCGCTTTTTTCCTTGAACTTTCAAGAAAAAAAGCGCCAAAAAATCCTTCTGAGGTCAGCATTTTTGAGGTTGCACCGGCTTACATAATTAGTGAGCTTAAAGCGGCTTTTGAGATAGGGTTTATTATTTTTATTCCCTTTATAGTAATTGATATTGTTGTGGCCAATGTATTATTGGCTCTTGGTATGTTTATGCTTTCTCCAACAATTATTTCTCTACCGTTCAAGCTTTTGATATTCATTGCTGTGGACGGCTGGGGGTTAATTGTCAGCGGTCTGGTACAAAGTTTTAATTAAAAGAGGAAATAAATGGAACTTTTAATGGAACATCTGGGTAAAGGTTTTATTGCCATGCTGCTTGTTTCAATGCCGGTGGTATTGGTTGCGGCAGGTATAGGATTAATAATCGGTATATTGCAAGCTGTTACTCAGGTACAAGAACAAACTATTGCCGCTGCGCCAAAAATTTTGGGGGTTTTCCTAACCATTATGATTCTTGGCGGTTTCTTCAGTAAAGTTTTGAATGAATATCTAATCGATTCAATAAACATGGCCTTAAAGGTAATTACAAAACAAGGGGATTTTGTTTTGCCCCCAGCTAAATTTCAGCAAAAGGCATCTTTTTTCAGTGATGATAAATCTTATAAAAAAGGAAATTCTGCCGATACGGATGTTTTGATGCGGCAGCCAGCCTCAATGCCTTATAAAGACAAGAGATGAATCTATGATTTATTACAGGAATTAAATTATGTTTGAAAACTTTTTAGATGCCTTTAAGAACTATCCTGAAATAAATATGCATTTAGTTGCAGGGTTAATAATATTTGCAAGGTTTATAGGTTTCATCATCTATGCACCGATTCTTAGCCGAAAAGATGTTCCATTTTTAATAAAGATATCATTTTCATTCATAATGACTGTTGTTTTTTTGTCCTTGTTGTCTCCATCCTCTTTTCCAAAAAGCGAGTCTTTGTTTTTAGCAATAGTATTAAATTTCGTTTTTGGAGGAATTATAGGGTATGCAGCACAGGTAATTTTTGCCACTATAACAGCTGCCGGGGATATGGTAAATATGCAGATGGGCTTGTCTTCTTCAATGATGTTTGATCCGGGAACAAAGGAGCAGTCTTCTGTTGTGGGTCAGTTGTTCGGTCTTCTTGGAACAGTAATTTATATAAATATTGGCGGGTTTTTCTGGCTTATTTCAGCTTTCAAGCGAGGATTTGAAGTTTTCCCTTTATACGGAACTTCCATCCCTCTGGATAAAATAGTAAATATTGATTACTTGATAACAATAACAAGCAATGTTTTGTTTATCGGTCTTCAAATGGCTGCACCTGTGTTGATTGCCACACTTGCAATGGACGTAATTCTTGGTATTATCTCTAAAACTGCTCCACAGGTTAACGTTTTCCAGTTAAGCTTTCTTTTTAAACCGGTGGTAGGCTCGGCAATTCTTGTAATTATATTGCCTTTGCTTGTTAACACCATAAATGAATATTTTTCTTACTATGCCAAAATATTTTAAATATAAATAGGGTATGGTTCTGCGTTTTCAGTTGTGAAAATCGTTTTTTAAATAAGGTTTGACAATAAAGTTTCATTCAAATAGTCCATTTTTTTAGGATTGTTAAAGTTAACAGGTCTTTTGCCGATAGCAAACTTAAGAGGATATATTACTTGATGTTTGGGATAAAGGATTATGCCTGCAGAAACTTATCAACTAAAAAAAGATATTTTATACATTGAACCGGATTTAAAAGATTCCTCATCAGACGATGTTTTGGTTGAGGATATCAAAAAGCAAATTATTGAAAAAAGCACTGCTAATTTGATACTCAATTTAAGCCATTGCAGTTTGTTTTTAGCTGTTAGAGTAGGTGCTTTAATATCAGCCTGCCATTTTACGGAGTTTCCGTACGGTAAATTATACATTATCGTTAATAATAGGCAAGCTAAACAGTTTATTCAAACTTTAAGTTTCAGCAATACTACCGTAATTTTCAACCAAGAAACAATAATGCTGGAAAAGATTGCCTAAGCTACAGCCTGAAAATATGGTAAAGATTTGAAAATAAACCGGTTGTCCAGTTAAAAAATAATATACTTGCAAGAAAGGGTATCATTGAGAAGGCTAATGCTCTCGCAGGAGTTGCGTTATAGGTTTTTATCACAGCAAGAAAAATAAGATATAAGGTCCATATCTGTATTGTAATTCCCATTAAAATACCTAAAAGATAGCCGCCTGCTCCGCCGTTTTTAATAAGCTCTATCGGGGCAAGAAATATTTGCGGAATACAGGCAAATCCGGTAAGTGTCAAAATAGCAAGTATCTTGGTTTCTCTGTTAAAAAATTTTGCGGCTATATGAATAATAACAGCAGTTAAAAACCATAAAATTAAGGCTCCAAAGACAGAAAAAAATATTTTTAATACAAGTAAAGGCGCTTCTCGTAAACTACCTTGAATATTTGAGTTTGTCACGGTTTTTAAGATATTTATAAAGACAATAGCTATAAATCCTTGCAACACTTGAGGATTTTTTGCAGATTCGTTGAAAGTTGCAGAAGGAGCAAAAAGAGTGCCGTAAAAATTAGCAAGAAAACTGTTCATTGTGCTCTTACTCCCATAAAAATAAAGGCTGATTCGGATGCTTAACCCCGGCAGGAATTGTTTTTGTAAATAAATCTTGAGCAGAAAAGGCTTTTTCTGAAAGGTTTAAAATAAGTTCACTCAGTCCTGAAGGAGAATTATAAGATACAACGGGGATGTTTTCGGATATTAAGCCGAATTTAAATTTAGCCATTTTTTTAGCTGCATCTTGAGCTTCATATCCGTCCCCTATTTTGTCAACAAAGCCAAGTTTTTGGGCGGTACTTCCCGTCATAATTCTCCCGTCTGAATACTTTTTAAGATTCAATACAGTCAGGTCTGTTTTCAGGATGGGATAGTTGTCTTTTCTGTTAACTCGTCCCAAAATAATGTCGGATATAAATTGATTATAAGTCTCACTTATAATGCCTTGAAGCATTGCTTTTTCATCAGCGGTGGTTTCCCGATAGGGAGAGGCTATGTCTTTATATTTACCGCTTTTAATGACAAGGGACTTAATTCCAAGTTTTTGAGCCATTAAATCCTGTACATTAAATGAGTGCATTATAACGCCAACGCTTCCTGTTATCGTTGATGCATCAGCAAATATTCTGTCTCCTGCGGCAGCTATATAGTAGGCTCCGCTTGCTGCAACATCTGCCATTGAAATAACAACCGGTTTTTTAGCTCTTAAGGCAAGCAGGGAATTGAAAATTTCCTGAGACATTGCCGGGGTTCCTCCCGGGCTGTTAATTCTTAAAACAACTGCTTTAACTGTTTTATCATCAATGGCTTTCTTTATTGATTTAAGAACGCCGGCAGCCGAATTAGATTTGCTGATAAAGTCAGAGGAGGTTGTGCTTGCCGAAATAGCCCCCTCTAATGTTATTAATGCGACCTTATTTGTAAAGAGGCTTCCCAGTCCCGAGCGTTTGTCTGTATATTTGCCGGATGCTTTATTGACCGCAAATTTGGAAGAATTAATGATTCCGACTAAAACACTTATTATACAGAGTATAATGATAACTAATGCAGCTGTTTTATCTTTCATTCCAATACCTCAAAGGCTATTATGCAAATATTTTTTCGAATTTTGCCAACTGGGCGCTGGTTCCAAGTGTTATTAGATAATCCCCTTCTCTTAAAACTGTATCAGGAGAGGGATTTGTTATAAATTCTTTATTTCTTTTTATGGCAATGACAATTATTCCGATTTTTTGTCTCATTTCGGAAGAAATAATTGTTTTATCAATGAGCTCTGAGCCGTTTTTTATATAAAACTGTTCCATTTTTAGTTCAAGTTCTTCGCCTGTCGTATGTATAACAACGTCAAGAAAATCAACTACATGCGGTTTTATAACCGATGCAACCATTCTTCTTCCGCTTATTTCATATGGCAATATAATATTGCTTGCGTCTGCTTTTTGAAACTTTGTTTTATTGATTGCTTTAACGCACCTTGAAACTATATTCAAATTGTTATTTAAATTTCTGGCAGACAGCGTGAGATAAAGATTATCAACGTCATCGCTAAGTGAGCAAAAAAGTCCCTTTGCTTTTGTTATTCCGGCTTTTTCAAGCACATCATCATTAGTTGCATCACCATTGATATATAGAAAATTATTATCCTGTGCTGTTTCATCAAAATTAACTTCTTTATCTATCACAATAAATTCCTGCTTGTTATTTGACAGTTGATTGGCTATTTCAGCACCGGTTCTGCCATAACCGCAAATAATATAGTGATTGGAAAGATTTTTTATTTTTGTCTGCATTTTTTTTCTTCCTAAAATTTTACCGAAGTTTACCATAACAACGTACTTGGCAAATTCGGCAGCTATATATAAAAATAATATTACACCGAACAAAATATAGATTATTGTAAAAATCTTTCCATTAGTTGACAGATCATGAACAAAACCGTATCCAACCGTGGCAAGTGTTTCAACGCTCATAAGGAGAGAATCCAAAAAATTCCATCCTTCGATTTTCATATAGCCAAGTGTGCCTATAACTATTAAAAACATTAATCCTAAGAATGGTCTTAAGAATAAATGAAATGAGAAGGCTTTGTCATTTTTGCTAAAATTCATAAGTTTTATTATATCAATATTAAAGAACTAATCCATTATTTTAAAATAAATCAAAATATGGCAAAAAGCTAATATAATTCAGCTTACTGGTTTTATGATTAAAATGAATTTTTTGTTTAAACTAATTGCGACAATGCTTTCAGATTTTTGTCGATAAGCTCTTGCATCACTGAAGCATACTTTTCGGCATTATTTTTTGTTTTAGCTTCAAATCTTAGTGTAAAAACAGGTTCTGTATTGCTCGCTCTGATTAATGCAAAGCCTCCGTCAAAAATTATTCTTAAGCCGTCTATGGTTATTACGTCCTGAATTTTATCTCCAAACAAATAAGGATTGTTTTCCATTTCTTTGCTGATTTCCTGTATTACAAGCTGTTTATATTCATCAGGACACGGTATTCTCATTTCTTTAGAAGAACTTCCCGTCGGAAGCATTTTTAGCAAATCTGATGTTTTAAAAGCCGGGTTTTGGGCTTTATGTTCCGCAACTATTTCTATAAATCTCAATCCGGAATAAACTGCATCATCATAACCGAAATATTTATCCTTAAAGAAAATATGTCCGCTCATTTCTCCTGCCAAAATGGCGTTTTCTTCTTTCATTTTGCTTTTGATAAATCCATGTCCCGTTTTCCACATTATGGCCTTTCCGCCGTTTTTTTCTATTTCATCATAGAGAAATTGCGAGCATTTGACCTCTGAAACAAAAACAGGTTTATGTCCGTTTTTAGGAGTTTTCTTTAAAATATCCAGTGCAAATATCAAAAGGAGCATATCTCCCGGGATTGCATCTCCTTTTTCGTCAACAACTCCAAGTCTGTCAGAATCCCCGTCAAAAGCCAAGCCTAAATCTGCTTCGTTTTCAATAACTTTTTCTTTTAGAAGTTTTATATTTTTTTCTTCTGACGGATTTGGGTGGTGCACAGGAAAATTGCCGTCGGGTTCTGAAAGGATGTCTATAACATTACAGCCTAATTTTCGGTATAACTCAGGCGCTACTGTGCCCGCTGTTCCGTTGCCGCTGTCAACGACAATCTTGGTATCTGTCTCAAGATGATTAAACCTCTTAAGTATAAAATCCGTGTAATCGGGAACCATATCAAAGTTTCTTGATATTCCTTTTGTTTTGCTTTCCTGAAAATTCCCTTCCTTTACTATCTCTTTTAGTCTTTCCATTTTATGTTCCGAAACAAGTTCTTTATTGTATGTCAGTTTTAACCCATTATACTGCGGCGGGTTATGGCTTGCTGTTATTATGAATGTTCCTGTTATTGCGGGGATTTCATGTTGTTTCAAGTCGGCATAATCACTAAAATAAGCCAGCGGAGTTGCGCATAAGCCCAGATTAAGAACGTTTATTCCGCCAAGATTTAATCCCTCAATAAGAGCATCTGCTAATAACGGGGAGTGTTTTCTTGCATCATAAGCAATGCTGACCCAAATATTTTTTTTGTTTTTTGCGCCGATATATATTGCATAAGCTTGTCCTATGGCTTTAAAAAGTTCGGGGGTAACGGTTTCACCAAATATACCCCTGATGTCATTTTTGCCGAAAACTTTATCATAACTTTGATTTTTCATTCTTGCCGTCCTTAACACAATGTTTTTAACCAATTGTGACTATTATAAAACAAATCGATATTTAACTTCTATTAATTCACAGGGTAGCTTTACCAAAACGCAAATCTAAAAAACCATGATTCCCTGTTAGCTTCTTAGCATAAAAAGGTGAAAAGTTGACAACAAGCTGTTGTTTTGCCGACAATTATAAAAGCATCCTGAGAGGTTTGTATGGCTAAAATTAAAACAAAATGGGTATGTCAAAGCTGCGGTTATGAATCTTCCGGACACCTTGGCAAATGCCCCGACTGTGGTGATTGGAATTCATTTATTGAAGAAGTTGTAAATAAACCGACAGCTAATTCCTCTGCGCTATCAGACAGACTTTCAGTGTCTTCCTCCTGCCTGTTAAAAGATGTTAAAGTTGAAGATTCCATTAGATTTTCAACAAACATCAAGGAACTGGACAGGGTTTTGGGCGGCGGGCTTGTGCGCGGTTCGGTTGTATTGCTCGGAGGAGATCCCGGAATAGGAAAATCAACAATAGTTATGCAGGCTTGCGGAAATTTTTCAGATAAAAAGCTCAAAGTCTTATACGTCTCTGCTGAAGAATCAGCGGGACAATTAAGACTAAGGTCTGAAAGGTTAAATATAAGTTCTGAAAACATATATGTGTATCCTGAAACCTGCTTGGAACTAATAAAAGATAAAATTGTCGAACTTGCGCCGGATATTGTTGTTGTTGACAGTATTCAGGCTGTGTATTGTTCCTCAATTTCAAGTTCTCCGGGAAGTGTAAGTCAGGTGCGCGAATCATGTCTGCATTTGACCAACCTTGCGAAATCATTGAATATTACTGTCATAATTATCGGACATGTCACAAAGGAAGGAGTTATTGCCGGTCCTAAAGTGCTTGAACACATGGTTGACGTAGTGCTCCATTTTGAAGGGGAAAAATACAGGTTTCACAGGATACTAAGAACGATTAAAAATCGTTTCGGCGGAACTGATGAAGTGGGGCTTTTTAAAATGGAGGATGCAGGTCTTATTGAAGTTAACAACCCCGGTGAGCTCTTTCTCGCAAACAAAAACAGTCTTGCAGTGCCCGGAAATGTTGTAACAGCAACTTGTGAGGGAACAAGACCTCTGTTTGTAGAAGTGCAGTCACTTGTAGGTTATTCTTCCAGTTCTTTTCCCCGAAGAGTTGCCACCGGCATTGAATATAACAGGCTTTTACAGGTTGTTGCGGTCCTCGAAAAGCGTATCGGGTTCAATCTCGGAAAACAGGACGTTTACGTTAATGTACTGGGGGGCTTAACAATTCAGGAGCCTGCCGCGGACTTAGGCACAGCCCTGTCAATAGTAACCTGCATAAGAAACGTCGTTGTTGAACCTTCCACGGTTGTAATGGGCGAAATCGGTCTCTCCGGTGAAATAAGAGGTATAAGCAGGATTGATACAAGGGTAAAGGAAGCTGTTAATCTGGGTTTTAAGAAGGTTATTGTTCCGGAGGTTAATTTACCGCTAAAGAACAGCTTTGATGCCGTTAATATTATTGGCGTGACAAGGCTTTCTGATGCTATATCCAAAAGCGTCACTTCTGCAGAAATTATGCAATCATAAAAATTTCTCAGTGCTGTTGTTTTTGATTAAGTTGTATAAAAAACGGTGATTTTTGCAACCCATTTGCAACCTTTTTGCAACCTTTTTTGAAATGCTGTTTTATTCGATTCGCCTGTGGCAGGCTGGTTTTGAGGATAATTTGGTTTCTTATCATATTTTGTTACCTTTTATATATTTTATTGCAGTTTGTACTGCTGATATTACTATTATAGCAGGTATTTGAACGTCCGTTCAGCCCCAATTTGTGGCCTTTTGGCCACAGTTTTTCCATGCCGAAGCATCAGACGGAATTTATTGGTTGTGGTTATTGAGGTTCGGCATCTTGTCGATGCTAAACTATAACAATAATATTTTTATCGGTACTTTATTCTTCTTATATATTTCGCAGCGCTTCGCTTTAGCACCGAAATAAAAGAAAAGAGTACCGATAAAAGAGCTTTCGGGTGTGTGGTTTAGCGTTGGTTAGACCCTGAACACCAGCGATTTTATTCGTTTTGCATCGAAGGATGCTTCAGGGATGCATGAGAGGAAAGAATAGGGGGATACGACCTTGCGATGCTGAAACGAGTTCAGCATGACCAATTGCGATCCCGTGTCGGGGCATGGGATGACGGTTTGGCGTGAAAAGGGTGCAAAATGGGTTGCAAAATATCTTTTTTATTGGGTGTATTTAGCCTTTTTGAGGGTGCGGTGCAACCTGAAAATAGGTGCAATATGGTCGAAAAAGGTAAAAAACAGGTTGCAAAATTGCAAAAAAACGTGCAAAAAGTATGCAAAAAAGACGCAAAAAGACGTCATTTTGCGTGTTTTTTGCATATATTTTAATTAGGATTATTACGATGGAAATATGTATTTTTTATTAATGATGCTTTTCTGGTTTTTGTCATTAATTCTTGATAGTCGTTTAAGCAAAGGCGGTTAAAGAAGACAATAACTATTGTCTTCTTTGCGGTTTTTGTGATGACGGGTTATCGTACTCCCGTTTAAGATACTGCATGGTTGATATACTTAAATAATCATTGTATATTTAGATTAAGCTTAATTCTTAAGAAATAAGAGGTATCAAATGGATAAAATCACCAAAATAGCTTCCGACATCAACGAGGCAACAGATAATAAGTATCAGCTCGTCTATGAAATAGCCGAGCTTGCAAAGAAAATCGTTGATGAAATAAATATTAAAAAACATCAGGACGATTTTGGTTATGATATTGAACCGCAGTCAGGTCCGTCCTTTAAAAAAGAAAAGCCCGTTCAGCATGCCATCATGGTTAAGGCAAGCGAATTTGACGATGCGGGGCTTGTAGGCTAAAAGGCTATATTATCATATTAAGAGTGTGGTTCCTGAAAGCAGCTGTATCAAATGAATTCTCGAGATTTGACGGCGTCAGTTTTTGCGTGCCGTGAATTTTGATTAATGCTTGAACAAATTGTTCCATAAAAGAACTTGTATATTTATCAACCGCTTCTCTGTAAGAGGAGCGGGTAATCGGGCTGTTCGGAAAGATTTCGCTTAATACTGCCATTTCATCTTCCGGTCGTCCGAAAGAAATAATATCGAGATAACAAACGGTTTCCCCGATTTGGGTTTGTTTTGCCACACAATTAATACCGCTGTTACCGAATTTCGATATTACGGCTTTGTCTAAATTTTGAAAAACTGCGTTTGGCAGTTGAATAGAATACAGCCCTTTAAATTCAATCTTATCCATATTTAGGCTTCTCAAAATAATCACAGGCTACTATTGTATTTTAATAAGCGCTTAAAATACAATTAGCAAGTTCTACTATTGTTTTTTGAAATTTTCGGTTACTGAAGGCTTAATTTTGCGGCTTTTTCTGCGGTTTTTTCAACTGCCTTAATTAAAGCAGTCCTTACTCCTTCATCTTCTAAAACGCTCAGTCCTTCTATGGTCGTTCCGCCCGGCGTTGTAACATCGTCCTTGAGAACAGACGGATGCTTGCCTGTTTCTAAAACCATTGTGCCGGCTCCAACGAGAGTTTGAGCAGCAAGAAGAAGAGCGTCTCTTTTTGTTAGCCCCAATTTTACTCCGCCGTCAGATAAGGCATCGATTATAAGAAAAGCAAAAGCGGGTCCGCTTCCGCTGATTCCCGTAACTGCATTCAAAAGTTTTTCATCAAGCTCGATACACTTTCCTGTCCTTGAGAACATTTTGACAACAAAATCTATATGGTTCTTTTGAGCATATTTGCCGCTGCAGACTGCGCTCATTCCTTCCCCTACCAGAATGGGCGTATTGGGCATAACCCTGACTACCGGAATATTAATTTGAGCGGTTTCTTCTATGGATTTTGTTGTTATTCCGGCGGCAATTGAAATCAGTACTTTATCTTCGGTCAAATCTTCTCTGATTTCTTCAAGTACCTTTTTCATAAAATAAGGTTTTACGCAGAGGACAATGAAGTCGGAATTTTTGACAAGGTTCCTGTTGTCACAGCCGACGGGAATTGCCAGCTCTTTAGACACCGCGTCAGCCAGTTCGGACGTTGCTTCAGATATGTACATGTCTTTTTTGTCAACAAAATTAGTGTTTATTAATTCCTTGATAATTGCTTTGCCCATTGTTCCGGCTCCGATAAAGCCGATTTTAAAATCTTTAATCATTTATTTCTCCTCTGCCGGCTTATTAAACTCCTGTACTAAAACATAAACAACAGCGGCGATTGCAGGTGATAATACGGCTCCTGCAACACCGAAAAGGCTTGCGCATGTAAAAAGCGATATAATTATAACAATCGGGTGCATATCCAGAAATTTACCGAGTATTAACGGTGTCATTATGCTGTTTTCAATTCTTTGAATAAGAAGATAAATAACAATTGTCCATAAAGCCAGCCATGGGTTGTGCGCGAAAGCAATGATAACAGCGGGAACTGCTGATAAAATAGGCCCGGCTATCGGTATTATTTCAAGAAGTCCTGCAATTATCCCGAGAAGAAACGCGAATTTAATCCCCAGAAGATGTAAGCAGGTTCCGGTAATAACCGCAACCAGAAACATTAAGAGAAGTTGTCCGCGAACATATCCGCCGACTTTTCTTTCCATTTCCTGTATTGTTATTTGCGCTCTTTTTCTGGTCTTTTCCGGAAAGAATTTCAAAAATCCCTCTTCAAGCTCTTTCTTATCAAGCAGCATAAAGAGAATAATTACAGCCATTGTGAAAATAGCTACTAATCCGGTGAAAAAGTTAATTGTAAGATTAATTGACTGG
>CAZEDP010000028.1:0-12308 GCA_964511035.1 uncultured Gammaproteobacteria bacterium | reverse complement strand
AACAATTTCTGTCATACCATGCAGATTGAATCCCTTTACGGCGACATGGCCAAGTGGTAAGGCAGGAGTCTGCAAAACTCTCATCCCCGGTTCAAATCCGGGTGTCGCCTGTCTAATTTTCAAACAAGGGCAATTGGCGCAGTTGGTAGCGCACTTGATCGACATTCAAGGGGTCGCAGGTTCGAGTCCCGCATTGCCCAAATGTAACGCCTAACTTAGTTTAGGCGTTATTTTTATGCAACTAATCGGTATACATTCAGATGCAACACTCTACATGCTTTAGGCTGTTTATTTCTCAACAATAATCTTCTTACCATTCCAATAATATGGAATAATCCCCATTTCTTTTATAGATTTCACCTTGTTTGGTTTAAACACCCCAAAACAAATTCCTTTAGCGTGTCTAACGCTGTCATAAACCACCCCATCCGAGTCATTACTTTTTAAAATTTCACCAAAGTTTTGCGATTCTGAATAGCTTGATGGAGAGTAAATTAGTTCCAGTTTATCTGACAGATTTCTTATATCATGCATCTCTGCTTCAATTTCTCCTGTTAATACACTCATTTGAAATAAAAAAGGAGATTCACTTGTGGAAGCATAAAACATTGCTTTATGATATTTGGTTTCTTCAATTGCGGTATCTTTTTCTTTTGCGGCATAAAAAACGCCAAAAGAACCATCACTAAATCTTGTAGGATTTTTGTATAAAAAAGGAGCTTCAATTAAATGCCTATTGCCGCCTTTATATGTATCTTGTTCTTTGATAACGTCAGTTTCTCCCATTGCTTCTCTTACTCTGGGATTCGTCATCATCTCTACTTTGTGCAGAAATTCTAGCTTATCTTCAGGAATAATTCTTTCATAGAGATTAATACGGGGGCTTATTGTCGGTATTAATCTATAATAATCGGAATTAATCTTTGTAGGAATTATTTCGATATTATTATAAAGAATTCTGCTATAAAATTTTTTACCAGCCTCTTTGCGCATCAAGATAATTCCTAACTAATGCCAGATCTAAAACATTTCCCCTCAGCATGAAATTTAATGCAGGCTCGCCTTTGAACAAAGGCGCATTATTGGGCTTCTTAATCCATTTATCGGCGCGTTCCGAATCGGGAAACAGCACGTTTAAAGCCTTGTATATTCCAACAATATAAGATATTCTTTCCAGTGTATCTCTATGCAGGATGACATTTTTATCTTTTTTATATTTAAAAAAGGTAGATTCGCTTAAGCCAAGAAGGATTTCTTGCTGCTTTGTCGATAATTTCCAAAGACTGCATATATTAAAGAAGGCTTCCAATGCAGTAGAGCAAATCTGTTTTTGCTGAATTTTTTCTTTCTTTTTATCGGGTTTTAATAAAGCCATAATAGGTTACTCTATATTTACATATTTTTATTAGTTTACTCTATATTTAGAGTAATGTCAACCCAAGTGCTAAAATCTTTTTCTTTGTTTAAGTGCTAAAATGTTGAAAAGTTACAACTTTTTAGATTTTTTGGAGATAAAATGCCAAATAATAACGATAATTATCCTATGTACTGCCTAGTAGCAGAATTCGATATATTAGGTTTTAGAAATATAATTTTAAAGCCTCCTATTGGTATAAATTTAAAACATATTGTTGACTCATATGAAATGTATTTCTCACGGAATATTTATGATTCAAAATCCAATTTAAATTTCCGATCAAAATATCAACTTTTTTCCGATACTGTTGTTACTTATATGGAATATATGGACTCAAACGCAAAATTTATTTCTAAATATGAAAAGAGATGTTTTGATTTTTTCAGACATTTATGCATAGTAATGGTAAATTCTATTTTTGCGTTTCAGGACAACGGCTTTTTTGCTAACCGTATTAGTGAATTTCCAATCAGAGGAGGAATCTCCGTTGGACAAATAATTGCAAAAAATGTACATGATTACAATCCTGTAATCATGGGGAAACCTATCATTGAAGCATATGAATGGGAACAAAGCCAAAATTGGTTGGGGTTGTCAATAAATCCAAAGAATATTTCTGAAATTAAAAAAATTTTATCGTCTCAAAATCAAAGTAATTACTGGAAAAAATTGATTGATAATAATATTTTAGTAAAGTTTGATGTACCTACAAAAGCTGGTCTTGTAAACACTTGGGTTATTAATTATGTACCGACAAGTAAAGCAGATATATTGCTTCAAGAGATAGATAAAGCATTAAAAAAATATAATAAACCAGGATCGGACTCAATATATGCAAAATATTATGCTACAAGACAATTCATAGAATACATTATTAAAGAGAATAAATTAATTCCTGATGAATTGTTAAGAAATAATTTTAGTAATATTTAGTACTCTTTTAAGCTCCTTTTCATTGAACTTCTAACATAAGATGGGGGCGGTCTTTTATAATTGTTTAAATTGAGTTGCATTTCCGTGGGAACATATAAAATTCCCATCTTGAATAATTCCCACACAATGCTATACTAATATTAAAACAAATAGGAACTTTGATTATGGCAATGCCCAAAAAGTATTTAAATGAAAAATATTTAAAACCGGATTCTAAAGGACGCATAACAATAGGTAATGCGGCAAAAAATGTCAGCAGTTATAAAGCCCGCTACAACGAGGACGGAACTATCATACTCGAACCGCAAGTAGAGATTCCTGCTTCTGAAGCCTGGCTGTATCAGAACAAAGATGCCCTTGATGCCGTAAAAAAAGGCTTACAGGATGCCTCAACAGGAAAAGTAAAAAGCCGCGGAAGCTTTGCTCAATATGTTGATGATGAGAAATAATAATGGCTTTTGAATTACTTTTTACGGATCAGGCGGATTCTGATTTGAATAAACTCGAGGCTGATAAAAGTCTTGAAAAACGATTAAAGGCAGTAAATAAAGCTCTTGGGTATTTGGAAACCAATCCGAAACATCCGAGTTTAAACACTCACGAATTTAATTCGTTAACAAAATTATACGGATTTAAAATCTATGAAGCCTATGCGGAAAATAACACTCCTGCGGCTTATCGAATATTCTGGTATTACGGACCGCTTAAAAAGCAAATTACAATCATTGCAATAACACCGCATCCTTAAGGTGATACTATTTATATGAAACACAGTTTTTTCTCAGCCACTTTTCAATCTCTTTGTATTCAAAATTATGATTCTCATATAAAGCTGAGATGTAGCTTACTGCTTCGTTTGTATCAACTTTTAACTTACAGCCGTTCATACATAAAAAAGTATATGTAACGGCAAAAGCAGTTCTCTTGTTGCCGTCGATAAAAGGATGGTTTTGAGACAGGCTTTCCCATAGAGCCGCGGTTTCCTGAATAATATCTTCATAATAACCGGTCTGCGGACGATATAATGCCGCCTCCAATGCGCCCGCATCACGCAACCCGTGAGAGCCTCCAAACTTATCAATGAGTATTTTATGTACGGTTAAAACTTCGATAGTTGTCAGATAATCTGTCATTTGGCAAGTTCTTTATACAAATCGTTAAATTCTTCAAGGCTGTTTTCGAAATGAACCATAACGTGCTTTCTCGGTTTCGTTTGTTTTTTCTTTTCTATCAAATCTTCAAAAGCTTCATTAACCAATACTTGAAACTGTTTACCTTCCTTGTTCGCAAGCTTTTTAACTTCTTCTAAAAGATGTTCATCTGCCTGAGTAGAAAATTTTTTTAGAGATTTGCTCATAAGTATCAATCCATAAATTTCTTCTTATTATTAATTATAGTAATATTTCAAAAGTATTTCAAGATATATCAAGATATTTCTTGATAATAACATGATTAACAGCACCCATTGGATTTGGCTCATTGTTATGATGTCAGCGTGCGGTGTTTACCCTTTACCAACTTTCTGTAAAGTATCTAGATAAAGTTCTAATGATGATAGAATTTATATGAATTTTAAATTAGAATTCAATCATGAAAAAAGTTTTTCTGATTATCATCTTTTTAATATTATCCATCCTTATTTGGTCCTTATTAATCGAACCAAATATGCTCACCGTAAGGAGAGTTACCATTGATATTCCCAACTGGCCCAAGGAATTAGACAATTTAAACATAGTGGTCATTGGAGATATACATGGGGGTTCGCAGTTCATTGATGAAAGGAAACTTGACCAAATAGTCAAACTTGTTAATTCAGAAAATCCTGATTTGGTTTTATTATTGGGCGATTATATGAAAGGTGTAGTTGGCGGAAGAGTAATAAATCCCGAAATTACTGCCGGTAAATTAGCAAAAATAAATGCAGATTACGGAAAAATATCGGTTTTGGGCAATCATGACTGGTGGTTTAACGGATATAGAGTTAGAAAAGCTTTGGAAAATTCAGGTATAAAAGTTTTAGAAAATGAATCCGTAAAAATCACATATAATAAAAAATCTTTCTGGATATCCGGCATTGCAGACTTATATGACCGAGAAGTATATTTTGATAAAACTTTCGAAAAAATACATGATAAAAACCCTATAATAATGCTTTCTCATACTCCTGACATATTACCGGTTGTGCCTCAAAAAGTAAGCTTAACCTTAGCAGGACATGTCCACGGCGGTCAATTCAGGTTACCGTTTGTAGGTCCGATAATTACTCCGTCTCTTTACGGCTCAAAATATTCTCAGGGACTTGTGGTTGAAAAAAACAAATATATGTTTGTTACAAACGGCATCGGAACAAGCATTTTACCTGTCAGATTCCTGTGTCCGCCCGAAATAGTTGTATTGAAACTAAAATAATTTTTTTATAAATACTGCCATTAACTGTCACATAATCTCCTTAAGAATGTAACAAAGTATTGCTTTTTCCTTCATAAACAAGTTTCAACTGTCAAAAAAATTTTTTATGCGTTTTAAATAAAACAGAATGGTTATTTTCCTCATGGAGTCGGTTTATGTTTGTGACAAACGCACCAAATTTATTTTACTTGCAGAACGGCAAATATAATTCTCAAAAAAATAATAAAGGTATCAGCTCTTTTCAGGCGGCAGACTGCCCTCAAATTAAGCACAGCAATATTCCGTATAAAAATTTATGTCTTCTTTCTTTTTGGGGCTATGAAATTAAGCCCTCAAAAAGAATAATGAGTCCTGATTATGTGAACGCCAGATTCATTGACGAAATAAACAAAGCAAGGTATTTATACGGAGATAAGGCTGTAATTGACCTGGGAATGGGCAATCCTGACCTCGTACCGCCGGAAGAAGCCAAAAATGCCTTAAAAAGCAGAGTCGATAATGTTTGGAGTCACAGGTACAACTCCCCGCAGGGCGAATGGTTTTTCAGAAAGAAAGTTTCAGACTGGTTTGCCAAAAGGTTCGGAGTTGATAATCTGAACCCCAATACCGAAATAATGATGTCGGCGGGAGCATCTGACGCCATTGATATGATTCTGGCGGCATATACCGAAAAAGGGGATAAAATACTAGTCCCAAATCCCGGGTATTCCGTGTATAAAGACTTGCTTGCAAAGAATGATTTGAAGAGCAGGTCACTTAACCTGTACAAAGAAGACAATTATCTCCCCGACTTTGACAAAATTACCAAGGAAGAGTTGGACGGCGTAAAAGGAATGATTCTCAATTACCCGCATAACCCGACAGGCGTTTTTGCCACCAAGGAATTTTACGAAAAAGCGGTTAAATTTGCTAAAGGAAACAATCTTTTTATAATCCATGATTTCGACAACACAGAACTAACCTACACGGGAGAAAAACCGATAGGTATTCTTCAGGCGGAAGGGGCAAAAGAAGTTGCTTTTGAGGTCCATTCCTTGAGCAAAGCCCACAATATGCCCGGATTGAGAATAGGTTTCGTTGCCAGCAATCCGAAATTTATCGCCGATTTAAGAAGCGCGAAACTGCTTTATAACAACAGTGTTTATACGGCGGTGCAGGCGGCGGCCTGTGCAGCTCTTGAGGATAAAGAGAACTATATTGGAAAAGTCAATCAGGAACACAGAAACAGAAAAAATATCTGTATAGACAGGCTGAAAAAGCTGGGCAGTGATGCAAAACCCACTATGGGAACATATTATCTCTGGGTAAAAATACCGGCAGGCTTCACGTCCGACGAGTTTTATAAATATGTCCTTCACAAAGCAAACGTCGCGCTAACACCGGGAACTTTATTCGGCGAAAATGGCGAAGGCTTTGTCAGAATTGTTATGTCGGCAGATGGAGAAAAGCTTAATGAGGCTTTTGACAAAATCGAAAAAGCAAATATCAGGTTCGATACTCCAAAGAACAAGCTGCCTGAGGAAGTCCAAAGGGAAATTAAAGATATTTCCGAGGGCAGGATTGATATTGTTCCGAAACAAATCAGAGACCTGAACGAGTATAAAAAAGAACTGCTGAATAAGCACAGCCTGCTTTCTTCAAGACTTTCAGACAAGCCTGAATACTTAAAGGCATTCCTGCCTGATAAAGAAAGCATTGAAAACCTTTCCCCTTATATTTTAAGGAATAATCAGAAGGTATATCTGCAGAACAATAAATTTACCTCATCGTGCATGGGAGAAATTAAGGAAATAATTCCGTTTAGCCCTGAAGGAAACTATAAAGAGATTGATAAGCATATTAAGGACAGCTGGATTCCCTATGTAAAAGAACATAATTCAAATGCATCCGTTTTACCTGATTATATGCAAAGCAAATTCTATCCTGACGCGACCTATATAACACTTTGGACTGACAGCAAAGAGGAAGGAAAGACTTTGCAGGGCGTAGTCAATGTAGAAATACAGAAAGACGGCAATTTCTGGGTGAGAAGCCTTAATACCGCTCCTTGGAATCAGGGCGACCGGCGTTTAATCCATGGCACAGGAACAGCACTAATGGCAAGGATTGTCGGATTATGCATCGAAACAAACCGTTTCCCTCTGATGCTCGCTTCAACTCCGAACGAAGAAAACGCAAAATTCTATAAAGACATAGGCATGAAAAAATCAGGAACAAGAGTTATCAGAAACAAAGAATGTCCTGTTTACAGGCTGGATAAAGAAGATGCTGTAAAATTCGTCGAAGAATACAGCAGATATTTAAGTTTCTAAGGATAAAAAACTGTATGAAAATAAACACTGTACAACCTCAATATTTCAACATAATAAAACCCGTTTTACGTCAAAAACCAAAAGTTTCGTTTGCCGCATCATCTGACAGCGTAACCTTCAGCACCACTCCGACAGCCCTAAAAACCCAAGGCGAAATGCCCAATGATATAAAATTGGAAACCATCTTAAGTATGTCTGAAAACAGCAATACCCCCGGAGTTTTAGACGTAATTAATACGGGGTATCTGGCGCAGGTATTTAAATATAAGCCTCCGGGCAGTGAAAATATATATGCAATAAAAAAAGTCTGGAATGAAGACCAAACCAAATGCATTACCGCAAACCCCGTTGAGCAGCTTTGCACCGAAGCGGAGGTGTATAAAAGGTTAAAAGATAAAGGCATAAATATCCCTGTGTTTTATTACTATCAGGGTGACTTTTCAGGCAAAAAAGGTTCCGCAAACAATAATTTTATTGTTATGGAATGGCTTGACGGAAAATTTGTTTCGGAAGAAGGAACTTTTTACAATTTTGACCTGATTGATAAAAGCAAAATTCGCGATGTGTTTAATTTAATCGATAAATTTGACGAAAACGGGGTTTTTCATAACGATTTATGGTCAGCAAACATTTTATTTAACGGAAAAGGAGCTTATGCGATAGATTTTAACAGGGCAGGTTTTTTTGATCCGAAACGGGACTTTCAGGGCACCAATCTGGACAGTTTTAAAGAAAGATTTTTGTGGAGATACTATTCCGATATTTACCACCGTTCAGCAGAAGACCGCCAAACAAGAGAAAAGAATTTAATTGATATTTACCGTTACTGCCTTGAGCTTGAATCCGGACTGCTTAATAACAGAGCAAATCTTGTCTCAAGTGATAACGGCAAAGCAGAAATACTTTTGGCAAAAGCCAAAGAACTGAATAAATTAACCAAAAATACGTCAGCATTGACAAACAGAGCTTATAAAGAAATTTACGACACTGATTTAAGATGCGGCAGAATTTATTCGAAATACTTTGAGTTTAAAGACATAGAAGCAAAACTTTCATTTGAAAGAGCCAAAATAATAAGACAAAACCATCCCGATATCCTGCCTGACGAGGTTAGAATGCTTGATGCCAACATTTCAGTCGTCGAAAAGCTTCACGATATTATGGCTTATCATGATGAAACAAAAATTGAGACAAATTTGCAGTTATTTAAAGAAATGCGCGTGACGCTTGACGATGCAGATGCTTATTGTGAACGCGAAAAACAGGAACTTTATTACAAAAAATTCAGTAAATTCTGTGATATCAATATAAAATTCCTTGAAGCGCTTCAAAAAGGCAATAAAGAAGCTGCAAAATCAGTTCTTGAACAGCCGGACAACAAACAGTTCTTCAAAGAAACCAAGATGATGCATCCTTATTATAATGATTTGCTGAAGCTCGTCGTTTAACCTGTAAAATATTTTTCAAATCCGTCTATTCAATGTTATGCATTTATTGTTTCAGAAAGAATATTTGAAATTTCTTCGCCGGATTTTTCTTTCCAGTTTATCCTTGATGTAATCGGGTGGCGATAGTCAGTTTTAGTTATAGAACGACCGTCAACTATGATAGCCGGAGGCGAAACCCACCATTTAAATACGGCTGAAGGCATTTTTTTATAAAATTTATCCAGCCATTCTTCTTTTTGCTTTTTGGAAATTTTATACAACTTTTCATATTCAAAAGTTTGATCCAGCATTATTGAATAGTTCTGATTTAAATTTTCGATACGCCAGATAATCTCGTCCAAAAATTCGTAAGGCATATTGTCCTCCTCGGCTGTGACAATTTTGCCGGTATCGGCATTAATTTTAAGCTCGGCAGAAGGAGGTTTATTAATGACAGCTTGAGGAATAGCATTTTTGACTGCTCTGTTTTTATTAAGCCATCTTGCCAAAGCAAAGACTTTTGTTTTGGGCAGGTCTGCAATTGGCGCAATAGCGCCTGTCATATCACCGTTTATAGTGGCATAGCCAATGTATAATTCTGATTTGTCAGAAGTTGCGACGGGCAAAACTCCCTTAAATTCGTTGCTGATACACCATAAATACATTGCTCTGGCTCTTGCCTGAATATTATCATTCGTTGTTGAATTTTTAGTCCTTTCTCCCCAAACCTCGGCTATTTGAGGAAATGCATTTTCCAATTCTTTCAGGGTTGATGTGTTTATGCTTGAAATGGGTATTTCAAAGAAATTTATGCCGAGATTATTTGCAAGAATCTGCGCATCATTTTTATTGTCAGATGTGGTGATTTCTGAAGGAAGGCTAAAACCTGCAACATTTTGAGAACCAAGCGCGTCTGCAAGAAGCACTGCTGTAACAGATGAGTCCAGACCTCCGGATAAACCTATGACAGCCCTGCTAAATCCGTTTTTCTTAAAATAATCTTTTATTCCAAGAACTAAAGTTTCATATGTTCTTTCCAAATCCGGTTCATAATCAAGAGAAAAAGCTTTTTGAGCAGTCAGCGTTTTTTCCAGCCCTTCAGGCAAAGAATATACTTTCCCTTTTCCTTTAATAGGATTGGCAATCATAAATTGCTCTTTAAAAGACTTGGCTCTTGCAATCAAACGTCCGTTTTTGTCGTAAATGCGGCTTGAACCTTCAAAACACGACTCATCAATCGCCCCGACCTGATTAACGTAAACATAAGGAATATTATACTTGGCGGCTACATATGAAAGCATATTATGTTTTAACTGCTCTTTTCTTGCGCGTGTGGGAGAAGCGGAACAGTTTATTAAAACATCGGGATTATTTGCGGCAAGATCAGCGACAGGATCTTTTTCATAGAGAGGTCGTTCCCAAAAATCACTGTCATTCCATGCATCCTCACATATTGAGATACCGTAGCTGTGATTATTAATGCAGCTGGGTTTGCCTGAAACAGTCTGATACGCATTTGCAAGTCCCAGTTTATCCGGCATAATTGTACCGGAGACTTTTGAAAATTCAAATTGCCTGTAATCATTAAATTCGTTATAAGTTGGCAGAAGGCATTTTCTGACAAGCCCTTCAATCTTTCCGTTTCCTAAAACAGCAACAGAATTATGAAAACTTTTGCCAATGACCTTTTCTCCCTGAGAAAAAGCGTTGCGAGGTTCTGCAAAACCGACAAGCGCTCTTGTGTGTTTAGTTTTTTTGGCAATTTCTTTCAGCCATTTTATATTTTCTTTTACTATAAAAGGATGCCTTGTAATAACATCTCTTACGGGATAACCCATCAAACACATTTCAGGAAATACGATTGTGTCTGCTCCGATTTTTTCGGCAGCATCAATATAAGCCATAATCTTTTTTGCATTTCCTTCTAAATCTCCCGGTGCAGGATTAATTTGTGCCATGACGATATTGCCCTGACCTCTTTTGCCCAGAATATCATTTAGATTTTTAAGTATAATTTCGCGTTTATACGGCTGGGTTTTATCAGTCCATTCTCCCTGCAAATAAAGATCAAGGACCTCAGTTAATTCCGATATGATTTCATATCTGTTCTCATTCGTGATATTACCTGCTTTTTTTTCAACGGCATGCTGAAAATCCGACGGGGACAAAACAGGTGATTTGATATCATCTTTTTTGGATGAAAAATATACCGTATCAACAGACGTAATATTAAAAGGTATGGTTGTTTTTGACTGCGAATTACAGGATTTAATACAAAATGCATCTTTTTTTTGAACAATCATCGGCGCAATTAACATATAGTAAACCTTA
Source organism: uncultured Gammaproteobacteria bacterium (assembly GCA_964511035.1). GTDB lineage: Bacteria > Cyanobacteriota > Vampirovibrionia > Gastranaerophilales > CAZEDP01 > CAZEDP01. The sequence goes on along the minus strand of CAZEDP010000028.1, from coordinate 1,479 downwards.
AATTTAACGGCAAAAGAAAAACAAGAATATTGCTCCATGCTTAAAGGCAAAAAGAGTTTGGAATTTGACAGATAACTGCCTAAATGTAACAAATATTAACAATTAAACCTGCTTGTAAGATGCGGAAAAATTCGATTTTTCTCAAAAATCAGAATTTCACGACACCCTCTTATATAAAAACCCTTAAAAATTTTTTTGACCGTATTATTGTAAAATATTTAAGAAAAATCTTCTTTCTTCAAACAGCAAATCACATAAGAAGCAAACATTTTACAGTTCAAGCGGCTGAATAAAAGAAAAATCGGGAGGTAGAGTGCATTTAGAGGGAACAGAAAAGAGAAATAGTCCGTTGAATAATGCACGGATTCGGTTTTAAGGGAAAACCCGCAGGTTTTGTAAAAATCTTTCAGGTCATTGTTAATTGCGCGGCATTTTTTGTAATAAGCGGGAAAAACTCCTATTGTTTCTCTTTGAGAGCTCAAAGCCCTTATTATTCTTTCGGCAATTCCATTCGGAGTTATTCTGTTGAGAACAAAAGCCGGTTCAAAAAGAGCAGGATAAAAATGCAGGGCAGTTCCTCCCTGTTTCAAGCAGTAGCAAATCATTCTGTGTGTAATTTCCGGCTTATTAATATGTTCCAAAAACATCCTTGATAATGCCAAATCGTACTTTTGCTTAAAGTCGCTCAGAGCTTCTTCGTAGCTGTTATTTGTAGCATCAAAAATTATGCAGGCATCGTTGAGTTTGTTTTGTCTAAGTTCGTTTTCGCTGATATCCAGACCGGTCAGCTCAATGGAATATTTGTCTTTTAATTCTTCCGTGAAAGACGAATACTTGCCCGCGCCGACTTCCAGGACATAAATTTTTTGATTTTTCGGCTTTTTTCTGCGGATTTCATCGAGTTCGTAGGACAGGATTTTGTTATAATTACGCCATGCATTTTCCGGACCGAAATTATCGGGTATTTTAAAACTCTTGTATAACATTTCGGAATAAGATTTTGAGAGTTTTTTATTGAAGTCAAAAAATTTATTAAGAAGATTATTATTCATCTTTTAAAATGTATTGTTAAAAATAAAAAGTATCATAACAATATGGGTCGTACATTAGACAATAGTTTCGAGATATTTTCTATTATCAGAGATGAGAAGTAAGTTCAAATTTTTTTATAGAAAACAAATTTGATTTGGTATGAGGGTACGAAAAAATTCTTTACAAAAAACATCCCGCCGAATTGGCGGGATGATAATGGAAAATATGATTTTTTACCCTTCGTACTTCTTGAATATTAAAGTTGCGTTATGTCCGCCAAATCCGAACGAATTGGTCATGACATACTTGAGATTATCAACTTTCCTTGCTTTATTAGGTACATAGTCAAGGTCACACTGCTCATCCGGATTATCCAGATTGATAGTCGGGGCAATTATGCCGGTTTGAAGAGCTTTTATGCAAACAGCCGCCTCAACTGCGCCTGAT
>CAZEDP010000027.1:0-12386 GCA_964511035.1 uncultured Gammaproteobacteria bacterium | reverse complement strand
TGAGCAGGTAGAGCTGTTTCTTTCGGGAAAACAGTTGGAGCTGCTCAAAGAAATTAAAAAACAGATGGAAAAGTATTCCGCAAATCAAGAATATGAAAAGGCGGCCAGGTGTAGGGACAGCTATGCCGATGTAATTTCCACAATGGAAAAGCAGAAGGTTATAAGCTCAAACACTAGCATAAATCAGGATATAATTGGCATTGTTTCAGATGATTTTGCAATCAGTATAGCTCTATTAAAGATTCGAGAGGGGAGGGTGGTATCAAAGGATAACTTTGGAATAAAAAAGGATGGCATTTATTCGGAAAAAGAAGCAGTAAGTGCTTTCATCAGGGATTATTACAGCATTGTCAACGAAAATGACATTCCAAAGGAAATAATTACCCCAAAATCTGTTTTTGATAAGGAAGAAAATAGTTTTAACTCAAAAAGTGTTATTGCTGAATGGTTGTCTTTAAAGAAAAAAGGGAAGGTTATTATAACCACTCCTAGGCAGGGGGCTAAAGTTGAGCTTATTGAAATGGCAAATAAAAACGCTAGCGCGTATTTAGAAGAAATACGACTCGATGAACTAAAAGCAATAATGAATGATTGGAATGAAATCGGTTCTTATATTCAAAAAAGACTAAATTTGCCCGTTTTTCCGGAAAGGGTTGAATGTTTTGACATTTCGCACATCCAAGGCATAAACAAAACTGCCTCTATGTCAGTTTTTATTAACGGAAAAAGCATTAAGTCAGAATACCGGAAATATAAAATACGGACGATTGAAGAAGGTATTAATGATGACTTTTTGTCTATAGAAGAAGTCATAAGCAGACGAAGTAAAAAGATATTACAGGACAGGAAAATCTTATTTCTTGCCGAAGAAGACGCAGTAAAGAAAATTCCTGATTTGATAATAATTGATGGCGGCAAAGGACAGCTTTCATCAGCGTTAAAAGCTGCGAAAAATCAAGGGCTTTTAGATATTCCCATGGTTTCTTTAGCTAAAAAACTTGAGGAGCTTTTTTTGCCAAATAACAACAGTCCCCTGATTCTGCCTTATAATTCGCCTGTTTTGTTTTTTTTCCAAAGGATACGAGATGAAGCTCACAGATTTGCCGTGAGTTATCATCAAAAATTAAGAGGAAAAGACTTTATCAAAAGCTGAACATTCACTCATTAAGTCTAAAATAGACCTCTTTAAGCCTTTTTTTGCTTATATGAGTATAAAGCTGGGTTGTTGCAACGCTGCTGTGTCCTAAAAGTTCCTGCACAACTCTTAAATCAGCGCCGTTTTCCAGCATATGGGTTGCAAAGCTGTGTCTTAGGGTGTGTGGGGTTATGTTTTTATTTATTAATTTTCCGGATTCTTTAACCAGTTTATATATTTCCTGTCTTGTGATTCTTCCGTTAACTCCCAGAAAAAGAGCCTGTGTCTTGGCTGTATTCCCTGTAGAGATTAAGTTTCTTTCTTTTAGATAGGCTTCAACGGCTCTTTTTGCTAAATCTCCTATTGGCACGAGTCTTTCCTTTGACCCTTTTCCGAAACACCTTATGTATCCCTGTGCAAGATTAATGTTAGATATATTTAACCCGCTTACTTCGGACACTCTTAATCCTGCACCGTAAAGGAGCTCAAGGATTGCTTTCTGTAAATTATTCAGGTTTTGTGAAAAAAGAGCATTTATATCGTTAGCTGATAAAACTTTAGGCAGATATCGACTCAGCCTAAGCCCTTCCAGGCTAACAGTAGGATCATGTTCTATCAGCTCATTTGCACTAAGCCATTTAAACCAGCCCCTAAGCGAGGCTGTTTTTCTAACCGTGCTTGTCGGGGAGTAGTTTAGGCTTCTAAGTTCTCTTATATATGAATTTATAACAGGTTTCGTAACTTTTTCAAACTCAAACACTAAACTCTTTTCAAGAAAATTTATGAAGGCGATAATATCTCTTCGGTAGGCTTGTTCTGTATTTGAAGAGAGTCCTCTTTCAACAGAGATGTATTCCAAATACTCTGAAAGGTAATCAAAAAAATTTGTTTTCATAATAAAATTTAATCTTTTTTTTTTGAAAAGAGCAACTTATATGTTTGTTTTGTTTTAATAGCTTATGTATATGGTAATTTTTCCGGAATTTTGTAATTGATTGAATTTTTCGACATAAATATAAATCCAAAAGAGTTTATGGGCAGTGTTAATACGGTTAAAGACAAATGGCCCGAATATGAGGTTTGGGATAAAAAGCAGGAAGATAAAGAAGCGCAGAGACAGGCTCTTCATAGCAAAATAAAGACGTCACAGGATGTTCTTGAATTTTCAAACAGACAGGGAAAGGCTCTCCTTCATGCAGTAGATGTAATGGACGAATATTCAGAAGCTAAATGCAGGGATGTAGAGACGGCAACAGAGGGATTAATAGGATTTGCATCTCTGCCCGCACTTGCCTTACAAATTGCTTTATTGCTAAAAAACAAGGATTTATTGTTTGGTCCTAAAATAATGTCAAATATGTCCACTGCAAAGTATTGGAAAACATATTTTATAACTCTTTTGCCTTCGGTTATGATGGCTTATTTAACTCTTCCTATGTATATATGGGCAAGCGGTGAACAAAAAAAGGCTTCGCGAATCGCTCGCTTTCAATCCCGTGAAAAGGACTTAAAAGACCCCAAGGTCTTTGCTGTTTATACTCCGGATCAAATTCAGCAGGCAAGAAGAGCTGCTGCAAGCATGCCCGATATAAAGGACGAGGATGAAGAACGGTTCAAAAGACTTGCAAGTTTCAATCCCATTGACAATATTAAAGAAACCTTTAAAACAATTTCGGACTTATCAAAAGACAAGAAGGCTTATTTAAGTTCTATCGAGCAAAATAAACTAAAGGAAAAACAACGGCAGAGCCTGTTTAAAAGTAGTATCCCACCTGAAGAGATGAAAAAGGCAAAGCAATATCAGGATTTACTTACAAGAGTTATGAGAAAAATTGATATGTCTTCAGAGGAATATGTAGAAAATTCAGAAACAGCTGTTGGCGTTGTTTTAGGTTTGTCTACATTTTCAGGTGGACTCTTAGGGGCGTTGGCATATGTTGGAGCTTCTCTTTTTTCAAATAAAGAATTCAAGACATCAGATTTGATGGACAAAAGGAAGTTAATAGCAAGATTAAAGCCTTCTCCATCCAAGCTTGTGCTGAGCGGGTTAACTGCTTTTTCTGTTCCTTTGCTTGTTGTGTTGTTTGCAAGGAAAGCTCTCTTGCAGGCTGCAAAAATCGGACGATTTAAGGCAAAACAGGAGCTTGAAAACGATCCGAAAAATTTTCTTACTTATTCAGACGAAGAAACAGCTCAAGTACAAAACGTAAAAACTCCGGAAAAGAAAAAACTCGGAATTATTGCACAAACAAATGAAGATATTAAGTTCTTTATTAAGCTCGTAAATGACTATAAAGAGTATGAGAAATATAAAAATACAAAGGGAAAAGAAGACAAAAAAATGCGCACAGCTTTAAAGAAGGTTAATTTGAATTTCGGACAGATTGAGCAAGCAAAAGATTTTCAGGAAAAAGCCTTCCTAATGTTTGAAAAAATGGATGAAAAATCTCAGGCGTATTCTGAAGACATTGAGGCATTTACACAGATAGCGCAACAGTTGCCAGGTCTTATTTTCCCCACTTTTATAATAGGGGGGTATCTTGCGTACAAAGTTCTGAATAAAGTCGGAATAATTAATCAGGAAAGAGCTTTTAACTTTTCGGTCAAAACTTTCTTTAAAAAAGATAAGGATGTTTTAGAGAGGTTTGACAGGCTTGATAAAAGTGAGAAGTCACAAATAATTAATTTGTTTAAAAACGATTATCGTTCATTTATTAAGCTTAGTGATTTTATTGGATGTATTGATGCAAATGAAAGAGAGAACCTTATACAAATTCTAAAAAAGGACGGCATTAATAATTTTTCTTTTGAACTTCTAAATAAAATTACAGCTTCACTGGATAGTAATAAGATTTCAAAGAATGATTCTGTTCTTAAAAATGTATCTCTTAGAAATATTAAGGATATTCTGGCTCTTTTAGAAAGTTTAAAAACTCTTAGCGACAATTCAAAAGAGTTTGGCAGGGAGGCTGTGTTAAAACTGATGGAAAAACCAACTGCTTTTGCTGAAAGAATAAGCAACATAGCATCAAAGAGCATGAGCGGGTTAAAAAGACTTCATTTAGATAAATTGGTAAACGAGGAGTGGCTTGCAAACTTTATGCTAAAAGGTTTACAATCCGGTCCATCTCTTAAAAAGTGGCTGGCTGTCGGCGGTTTGGCTGTTTTAAGTGTGTTTTTAGTTCTTTCTTTTTACTTAAATTTTGCTGTGCAGTCATTCCTTACACGTCTTCAGAAAAAGGCTTCAAAAATAGGAATTATGGAGGCAATTAAAGAAATGGAAGACCCTCGAAATTTTGTAAATTTTGATAAAATCAACAAACAGCCGGCTAAAGCGAAAGTTTCGGGAGACAGCAATCTGACTATCCAAAACTGGCTTAAGTCTTTAGGTTATTCAGCCTAAAAGCGAGAACCAATGGTTCTCGCTTTTAGTAATATTTAATAAGCCTTTTCTATTGATCTATGTCTTCTGTTTCATTGTTTGCGGGTAGGGTTGCTTCTTCTGCTGTCTTCAATGAACATTTATCGCCGGTGTTTACTTGCAGGTCTTCTAATTTAGCATCTACGGGAATATATAAACTGTTTGCCTTTAAGAACGGTTGTAAGTTGTTTTCGTTTGCTCTTTCGTAGTTTTCGCTTGTTAATTGTTTATATTCACCGTCCTTGTTTGTGACATATAAAACAGTCTCTTGCTCCGGCATTGGTTGTTTTTCTTTAATTATAACTTTTGATTTATCGGAGGAAAGCTCATAGAATTTGTCTTCTCCGTTTATTGTAGCTTTTGTGTAAAGTGTTCCGTGGTCTCCGCTTGAATATTTAACGTATTCAAGACCGTCATCGTAGTATTTTTCGGCACCGCTCGGAAGTTTTTGTTCAAAAGATGTTGCTGTTTCGCTGTATTGTTTTCCCTTATAGGTTTTTGTTGAGGAGCTACTGCCGGAACTCGAGGAGGAAGATCCAGAAGCTCCGAATTCTGTATTATCAGACTCTCCGAATTTTGACGGGTTAATTGCAAGGAAGTTACCTTCTTCTTTCTTTTCGTATCCTTCTGCTCTTTCAACGGTACTGGTGGCATCCAAGGAGTTTCCTTCGCCTACGGCAATACCGGATTCGATGTGTGTCGCTGTGTTATCCTTTCCTTTAAACATAACGTTATCAATGCCGCTGTCAGAATCTTCCTCATCAAAATCCTGTCCGTCATATTTATTATTGTTTCCTTTGACAAACAGATTCATTGAAGTGCCTTGATTGTTGTTTTTAATTAGAAGGTCATTACCGACAACCTCGTTTATGAATTTGCTATCAGGAGTTATAACTCCTATTTGAGGTTCTTCGGCGTCTTTTTTATAGAAAACAACAAGGTCGTTTTTGAATATCTTCGCATTGTAATCTTTTTGTTTATCTCCTTCAATACCAAAATCCTTTTCTAGGATAGTTCCTAATTCTCTTTGATTATCAAAAATTTCATTTCCGGTGTAAGATTGCAATTGTTGAGAATCTCTATCAGCTCCTTGACGAACTGTCGGAACATTTAAGGTTGCTTTGTCTGCCTCATCAAATATAGAATCCGTAACCCATTCAGGTGGTGTTTCTGTTGTTGTCTGTTGTTGGTTGTCTGTTGTTGGTTTTCTGTTCCATTTAATTTGAAAATGCCATTAAGCCCTACATTCCAACCATTGATTTCTGCCATGCTAATATCCTCCTTTTATCCGTAAAATAACCTTCAGTAATTTCTAACCTACCTAATAATATAAAAACAAATTAAAAGGATTAATTGCTAACAAATATATTTTTTTACAAAAAAATTTACATGTTTTAACATGAGAACCCATGTCAGAAGTAGGTTTTGGTCAAAGTGTATGCTTTATAAAATTTTTATCCGGCAAGGGGCAATATAGTCGTAATTCTTTTGATAAAATCCTCTCTTTGTATGAAAGATTAAAATTATATCGGGTATAATATAAATATTCAGCGGTCATGGTCGTGTTTTTGAATAAGTGCAGTTCTTAATAATCGGAAAGTTTTATGAACCCATATCTAAAGCAATATCAACAGACTCAGGTTCAGACGTCAAGTCCTGAAATGCTTTTAATTATGCTTTATGACGGGGCAATTCAGTTCTTAAACAAAGCAAAAATTGGCATAGAAAATAACGACATTGAAGAGATCCATAACAACATTCTCGGAGCACAGAGAATTATTACAGAGTTTATGAGTACCCTCAATATGAAAATAGGGGGAGAGGTTGCCCGTAACTTGTATAATCTATACGATTATCTTCATTACAGGCTAGTTCAGGCTAATTTAAAAAAGGACGCTGCAATGGTTGATGAAGTTTTGGTACATCTAAAAGATTTAAAACAAACCTGGGAAGAAGCGATAAAAATTGCTGCAAAAGAAAGAACCAGAAGAGAAGAAGAGGGGCTTTCTTCTCAAAATAATAATGATGAGTCTGATGAAGAAGAAACTGAAGAAGTTAATGATGAAGAACAATAAAGAAGCTTTAAAGGACTTTAATGAGGTTTTGGGTGTTTATTCATCCATTCTGGAAATAACTGTCAATATAAACCAGGAAATTGAAGCCGGGAATCCGGAAAAGATTCCTTCTCTTTTGGAATTAAGGGGTCAACTAATCGAGAATGCTAATGAGATAATCACAAAGCTAATATTATCTGATAAAGAAAAAGCGGAAATTAATTCATTGAAAGAAAAAATAAGAGTAATCGAAGAAAAGAGCATTTCCGCTCTTGAAGAAAGAAAAACAGATATAAAAAGAGCTTTATTAGAGATAGGGGTTAACAAGAAAAATATATCTGCCTATAAGCTAAGTGATGTTTCAGAGCCGCGATTATTTGATGAAACAGAATAAGTGATTACGTTTTGTAATAATCAAGAACTCATGTTAATATCATAACACTTGTTATAATTTGGGCGGAATTTTATATATGACAACAAATACTAAAGATTTAATCTTAAACAGCGCAATGGAGCTTTTTTCTACGATAGGATATAACAAGGCTTCCATGCGTGATATTGCCCGAAATGCCGATATTTCCACGGGTCCTTTATACTTTTACTTTAAAAATAAAGCTGAGATTTTTACAAAGATTCTTTATGATGCATACGGAAAAATAAATTCTGTTTATGAATCTGTTGAAGTCGCGGATAGAGATTATTTAGGAGCAATAAGGGGGTTCTTTGAGAACTACATAGCAGTTTATTACAGCGAATTTTACTACTTCAGAACTATAGAAGTATTCTCAAAGTCAGAAGGGGATTTTTTGGTTCCTGAAGACCTAAAGGTATTTATTAACGAGAGTAAGGCTATGTGGTCCGAGAAACTCGAAAGTATAATTACCGAGGGTATATTGTTCAAGCAAATCAAATCTGTTAATGTAAAGGCTCTCAGCTTGTTTATACAGTCAATAATCAATGCAATCATCGAGAGAAACAATTCAGAACTGGCAAGTGGAGGTCCTGATATTGATACAATGGTAGATGAGGCAATAAAATTAATAAAAAAATATTTAGAAGAAAGAAGAAAAATGCTTGATATAAAAATCATAAGAGAAAACCCCGATAAAATTAATGAACTTTTAGGCAGAAGAAATAATTCTTTATCAGTAAATGAAATTATAGAAGTAGATAAGGAAAGAAGAGAAGTTCAGCAAAAGGCTGATGATTTACGCGCATTGAGAAAAAGCTTATCTCAGGAAATAGGCAAACTAAGGCAGCAAAAACTAGATTCGCAAGAAATTGAAGATAAAGTCCGAAATATTGGTGATGAGATAAAATCTCTCGAATTATCAGAAAACGACCTAAATGAAAAACAAAAACAGATGCTTTTAAATATACCTAATATTCCTGATGAAACAACTCCGGTAGGAAAAGATGAATCTTGCAACAAGGTTGTTTCAGCTTGGGGAGATAAGCCTGTTTTTGCCTTTGAGCCAAAAGCACATTGGGAAATAGGGACTTCTTTATCTTTGCTTGATTTTGAAAGAGGGGTTAAAATCTCCGAATCGAGATTTACGATCTATAAAGGAGCCGGAGCGAGACTTGAAAGAGCTCTTATTAATTTCTTTCTGGACATTCATACTAAAGAGCACGGCTATATAGAAATTCTTCCTCCCTTTCTTGTTAATTCCTCTTCAATGACAGGAACCGGGCAGCTTCCGAAATTTAGGGAAGATATGTATAAATGCGAAGAAGAAGACTTATACCTTATACCGACAGCGGAAGTTCCTTTAACAAATATTTATTCGGGTGAAATCCTGACCGAGGATATGCTTCCTGTTTACCTGACTGCATATACACCCTGTTTCAGGAGGGAAGCGGGATCGGCAGGCAAGGATACAAGAGGTTTAATAAGACAGCATCAGTTCAACAAGGTTGAACTTGTAAAATTATGTTCTCCGGAAAAAAGCTGCGAAGAACACGAGAAATTAACCCGAAACGCTGAGAAAATTCTTGAAATGCTTGAACTGCCATATAGAAAAGTGGAACTTTGTACCGGTGATTTAGGGTTTAGCGCTCAAAAGTGCTACGATTTAGAAGTTTGGATGCCTTCATCAAATTGTTACAGAGAAATCTCAAGCTGCAGCAACTTTGGAGATTTTCAGGCAAGAAGGGCTAATTTGAAGTACCGTTCGAAAAACACAGGCAAAAATGAATTTCTACACACCATCAACGGCTCAGGTCTTGCCGTGGGGAGAACTTTTGCAGCAATTTTGGAAAATTTTCAAACTGAAGATGGTTTTGTAAAAATCCCCAAAACATTACAATCGTATGCCGGCTTTGATGTTTTAAAGGTTCTTTAAATTAAGCTTTATAAGTCATCAGGATTGTCATCGTTTGCTGTATTATAAGTCAGTTTTGTATTAAAGTACCATTTTCGTAAGTTATTTTCATCAAAATCCATTACTGAAAAATCTAAGTTGTAGCTTTCCCCCTGAGCTTTGATATCAAAGAGGTTTCTGTTTATCTTAACCCCGCTGTTTGGTAGAGTAACCTCAGTGTTTTTGGGGAACAGTTCAGAAAGTTTTTTTGTCTCACCGTTTAGAGTAGCCTTCAACCCTGTGGATTGTTCTTCTATTTCCAAAATATCCACGTTATCTCCGCTGCTGAAAGTTATTTTTTCATTTCTTAATTTACCGTTTTCTGAACTTGGATTTGTTTCAATTTTTATTCCCGCATTTGTATCTTCATATAAGACTTTGTCTCCTTTGAAGCTGTATTTGGATGATGAACCGTCAGGCAGTTTAATTTTACGCGAATTGCCGTCAAACTCAACTGTTTCTCCGGCGTTTATTTTGCTAATAAGCGGTTGATTATCATTTTGACCGCTGATAATATTTACAATAACTTCAGGTTCTGCTGGCTCTTCAGGGTTTGGCGGGTCTTGTGTTTCTTCAAGAGCTTCAGCTGCTGTAGTTTCATCTGTTTTAAGTTTGCCGTTTTCTTTAAGAATATCGGCAACTGTTTTGCCTTTCCGGTTATTAACACTATTAGAAGCGCTTTCATCATTTTGTCCTTCAAGAATATCTGCTGCTGTATGCTTGTTGCCGGTCTCAAAAACGCTTGATTCTGTTCCTTTGCTTTGTTTTTCAAGGATATCAGCTGCCGTGCGTCTTGTGTTTTGACCGGTATCAGCCGCAAGGTAATACGGATTATAATATATTGGATAATTAGCACTATTTTCATACGGACTCATAAATCAAACCTCCTCAAATAACCATAGTTAATTTTTATATATTCTCCTAATAATATAAAAACAAAAAACATTTAATAATTGCTTTATTTAATTACTAGCAGTTATTTTTTTTTAGCAATAAGCTTATATTTTGTTGATTTGTATAAATATTAAAATTATATTTTTATATTAACAAATGTTAATGTTTTTCTAAATTGATTGCTTTTTGTCTCGGGCTCCAAACATCTTTTAGGCTCTCGTTTTCAAAAATGCTGTTAAATATTTGCTTTTCTCTTTGATTGTTAGCTTTCCATTCTTTCATAAAATTGAGTACGTTTTCAGGTATTAAAGAACAAAGATATGCGTCAATTCCCATAGTAAAATCCTCCAATATGCAATTATCTCTCTATCTATTAATATAAAAACAAAAACAACTTGTTAATTGCTTGCATTTTGAAAATTATTCGAAATTAAGTACAATAAAATGGTTGAATAAGCTGAGGAAGTTTAAATGAGCAGTAGCGAACAAGATTTTAGCAATAATGAAATAACCGATAAGGAATTTGATATAATTGAGCTTTTAAAATTTGCCACAGAGCAAAATTGTTCGGATATACATTTAAGATTTAATGCTTGCCCAATGGTAAGAAAAGACGGAGTTATGGTAAAAACCGATTTGCCTCTCTTAAAAAAGGAAGATATGAACCATATTTCTAAGATTACTATGCCTGAAAAGCTTCTTGATAAAATAACTCAAAATTTCGATTTTGATTATTCTTATGAAATAGAAGGGGTTGCAAGATTTAGGGTTAACTTTTTACATGAGCTCGGTAATCTGGGATTTGTTTTCAGGGTTATTCCTTTTAAAATTCCTTCCGTGGAAAATCTTTTCTTGCCGCCGGCATTAAAGAACTTTACCACTTTAAACAACGGATTAGTGCTAGTGACGGGTCCTACCGGAAGTGGTAAATCGACGACTCTTGCGTCTATTCTTGATTATTTGAACCAAAATCAAAAAAAACACGTAATAACAATAGAAGATCCCATAGAATTTATTCACACCAACAAGAATTGTATTTTTACTCAAAGACAGTTGGGAATTGATACGGATACATTTCCAAACGGCATAAAATATGCCCTAAGACAAGATCCTGATGTTATTTTGATTGGTGAAATGAGAGACAGGGAAACTATTTCCAGTGCATTAAAAGCTGCCGAGACAGGACATCTGGTCTTTTCAACATTACATACAATAGGAGCCGTGGAAACCATTAACAGGATAATAAATGCATTCGAACCCTACGAAAGAGAATCTGTCAGGCTACAAGTTGCGAATACTCTAAGAGGCACTGTTGCACAGAAACTTGCAAGAAGAATGAATAATAAGGGGCGTGTTCCTGCAACGGAAATTATGGTCGTAACGCCGGCTATTAAAGATTATATTTTGAAAGATGAAATTGATAATATTTACAGGCTAATAACTCCTAACGATTATAACGGCACTGTTGATATGAATACGTCATTGTCCCGACTGGTTAAAGCAGGAATGATATCAATCAAGGAAGCAATATTGTCATCAAATACTCCTGAAGAAATGGAACAAATGCTTAAAGGTGTTTCTCACAGTACTTCGGGCTATATAGAATAGAATTTCTTATTGTATTATTATAAAAAGATTAACATCACGCCGGCATAGCTCAGTTGGTAGAGCAGCGGTTTCGTAAACCGCAGGTCATGGGTTCGAGTCCCACTGCCGGCTGTTTTAGCAAAAAAAACTTCCCTTTTAAGGGGGAAGATGCATAGTAATTTTAGGAGAATTTATCAGTGTTTGAAGTTTAGTAGGGGTTAGTTGAGGTTATTAGGGTTGGGAGTTTATTATATGGAACATTTATAAAACTTTTGAATTTGTTTTATTGCAATGTTTATATTTAGTTATTAAAAATAATGTCCAACCATACCGTTATTGTGGTCCTCTCTCTCGTCGTTCAATTCGGTAGCCTTATATTATATTAAAAACAATCAAAACGTAAAAATTGCTTAATTTTTAAATATTTTATATATATTCTTTACATTATTTAATATATTAAATATATCTCTAATAGATATTGTAAAATAAAAACGGAGCCGAGGCTCCGTAAAAGTTAAAGTGAGACGGTAAACTTATAATTACTATATATAATTCAATAAAGATTGTTGAAGAACTCGGGCACTTGCTGATAGCGATGCTTCTAAGGCGGTTTGCTGAAATTGCATATCTGAAATTGTCTTTGCTAAGTCAATATCTTCATAATTCGATTTAAATTTAGTAAAAGTAATCGTATCTTCTTCCAGTTTATTTTTTGTAGCCTCAAGTTTTGACATAACTCCGCCCAATTTTGCTTGAGAATCAAGGAGTGTTGTTAAATTATCATCAAGATCATCTATCTTAGACCTTATATCATTATAGTCCGGCGGTTCAGCTGTCAGAGCAGAACTTAGTTCCTTTAATGTATTAAACAACCCTTCCTTTTGTTCAGGAGGACCTGATGTATATTGTCCGAAAACCTGGTTACCTGCAAC
>CAZEDP010000026.1:0-12611 GCA_964511035.1 uncultured Gammaproteobacteria bacterium | reverse complement strand
ATCATAACCCAAAAGAGAAGCCATTTTGAAAGAAATAATCTGAAAAATCACAACCGAATAAAACGCGCTTATTTCCTCGGAACAATCAGGTATATTAATAAATGATGCGTCCTTAAAAAGAGCCCTGTCTTCTATTTCTTTGTCGGAAAAACTCTTTAGCAGTATTAACGGAGGACATCTTTTTCTCATAAGCTCTTCGGTATTTTTAACGGAAAGATTATAATTCTCAAGGTTGTTTGCATCTTTTGCCGTAATGGATATCAAAGGAATGCTTGCATCAAGCAGCGCCAAATATCCGTGCAAAAATTCTCCCGAAGGATAGCCGTTCGCATCAATATAGCAGGTTTCCTTGATTTTTAACGCGCCTTCTCTCGCAGAACCCGAATTTAAACCTCTGCCGATAATAACTATGCTCTTTGAGTCTTTCATTTTTTCCGCAACGGACTTTAAATCATCCATTTTTTCAAAAAGCTCTTCAAGTTTTGACGGGATTTCAATAAGCTCACGCCTGTACTTTGCGAGATTTTCATCGGACAATACGCCTTTAACTTTTGCCAAGTAAAGTGCAAGCACATAAAGATTAAACAGCTGCGCAGTAAAAGACTTGGTCGCGGCAACGCTTGTTTCCTTGCCGGCTCCGACTTCCATCTTAAATCGGGAGAGGTTATGAATCTTTGAGTCGTTATTGTTTGTTAAAGCCAGTGTATAACAGCCTCTGTCGGAAGCATACTTAAGAGCAGAGTATGTGTCTGCCGTTTCCCCCGACTGTGATATGGCAATAACAAGATCATTTTCTTTTAGGGCAGGTTTCTTATGCGCAAATTCGCTTGCATACTCGACAAATACCGGTATATCCAAGAGCTTTTCCGTGAAATATCTGGCTATTCCGCCGACATTGCGCGATGAACCGCTTGCAGTTATGTATATTTTGGAAAAATTGATTTCTTCCTGTTTTAAGCCGAAATCAAGATTGGAAATCCCGTTTTCGCCTTCAAAATACTTGGCACACAGCTCTTTTATAACAGTGCTTTGTTCGAGTATATCCTGAATCATACCTACCTATCTTAATTTGCTGATTTTATTATATTAATATTTTTTGCTTCTTCAAATAAAAATCTCTAAAAAATCAGCTATTTTTACTACTTTTTACGCTATTTTCTGAAGAGCTTTGTAAACCGAAGCAAAAGCGTTACCACTCCTGCAAGAAAGAGAATTTTAATTGCCTCAATGCTGGTTAATACATAAAGAGTAAAGACCGTCAGCAGAATAATTTTAGTTTTATTAGCCTGAAGATATTTTCTGTCAAAATAATTGGTCTTAGTTGCCGCAAATCTTATCACGGGAACATTAAACGCAATGCCTGTGAGAAAAGAGGTCATAAAGCAAAAAGAAATGTATTTGGTAACGTTCATGGAATGGCTGACAAGGTTATTGTTAAAACCAAGCAAAAGATAAAGCATAAACGGGATTAAAACAAAAAAAGCAAAGAATATTCCCGCTGCAAAAAAACATATTGATATCAAATGAAGCAGAATTCGGCTGTTTCTGTCATTTAAACTAAGTTTTTTACGGTTGGACTTTAGGATATTGTGAACTATTACTGCTGACATTACCAGAAAAGCAAAATCAAATGCCGTCATAAAAGAAAGAAAAAACATATCTTCCGGTGATGTCTGAACAAATGAAACATCAAAAGGCATCTTAGATTCCAATAATTCGATTAACACCGGAGAAAATAAAAGTCCCAAAGTAAAAAGAATCATTGAAAGCGCTGCAAACTTAAAAGATTTTAGCTTGTTTTGCGCCGCAAATTCCCTTAAAAAATCAAAATTCCCTCTGACGAACTGCTTCATATAATATTACCCCCGTTGATATGCTTAGATTTAAAGATTCTACTTCGTTATTCATAGGTATTGTTATTATTTTATCCGCCTGCGAAAACAGGGCATCGGACAGCCCGTCAGCTTCAGAGCCGAACATAATTACAGACGGTTTTGTGAAATCGGATTTTAAAAATGACTCTGCTCCTGCTTTTCTCACGCCGGTTGCAAAAAAAGTACAATTTTGTTCGCTGTTCAAAATATTTTTGACGTTTTTTATTTCCGGTATTTTAATTACAGGCATCCGCCATACGCTCCCCGCTCCGGCTCTGACGGTTTTCGGGTTGAAAACATCCGCGCATTCGCCCGCAAGCACAATGCCGGACACACTGCAGGCTTTTGCCGTTCGGATTATCGTGCCGAGGTTGCCGGGGTCTTTTATGTTTTCAAGCAAAACTATCAGAGGATTCTTGTCTTTAAAAACGTCCTTAAGAGAAAATTTCGGCTGATTCGCCACTGCCATAACTTCAGTTGGCGAAGCCGTAGTTGAGATTTTTTTCATGACTTTTTCACTAACCAAATACAGCCTATCCTGCGGAAATAAAGTCATGTCTTTCTTTAAATCTTCCGTTACAAAGATGCTTTGGATTTTGAGTCCTGATTTTAAAGCCTCACAGACTGATTTATAGCCTTCGATAATAAACAGCCCCGTTTCTTCCCTGTATTTTTTTTCATGCAGGGACGCGGTCTGTTTTATGAGTTGGTTGTCTGTGCCGGTTATCTGGTTCAATTAATTCACCGCATTTTCCTGATAAGCTCTGAGCTGATTTTTTTCTCTCGCGCTTAAATAATTATAATCGATTAGATTTTCATCAAGTTTATACATCGTCAGGCTTTTTATTTTTAGCTCCCCTTCTTCTCTTTCGAGGCAAACGCCGTTTTCAATCCTTACCCCGCCGTAGTTTTTGTTATACAGCCCGGGTTCTATGCTAAAGCACATGCCCTCTTTAAACGGTTTTTTGGATTCTTTTGAAGTCCCCAGCCGCGGCGGGTCTTCGTGAACAAGAAGCCCGATACCGTGCCCCGTACCGTGCGAAAACTCGAAACCGTTCAGCTCATTTCTTTTAAAGACTTCCCGCACTTTTTTGTCAATGTGAAAACCGCTCGTATTGGGTTTTATTTTGTGATTCATTCCTTTAAGAAACGCCTTTAATACCGTTGTATAGAGCCTTTTGGCTTTAGCAGAGGCTTTTGCTTCTTCGCCTCCCGCAATAAAAGTCCTTGTAATATCCGTTGCATAACCGCCCTGATAATATGCCCCGCAGTCGAGAAGCACTAAATCGCCTGTTTTTATTATTTTATTTTCGTCAGGAGTTGTATAATGCACTATTGCGGTGTTTTTTCCGCTTGCGCAAATCGGCTCAAAACTAAGTCCGATTGCTTCTTCTTCAATCAAACATGCTTTAACTTTCTGCGAAAAATCTTTTTCAGATATTTTCTTCCCCTCCGACACCGCATTGTTAAGAAAAATAATGGCCCTGCTGACTGCAATATCTGTTTTAAGGAAGCAGTCCTTGATGTAATTCAGCTCTGCTTCGTTTTTGACCGATTTCATTTCTGCTGTGGGGCTGATTTCAAGCTCTTGAAGAGTAAAAGAATATTTCTGAAGAAGCCGAATATCTGCAAGGTTGGTATAAATTTTGTCCACGCCGACTGTTAAATCCTGTTTGGACTTAATTTTTGTCAAAAATTTTTCAAATTCTTTTTTGGGATGAAA
This sequence comes from uncultured Gammaproteobacteria bacterium, assembly GCA_964511035.1. GTDB lineage: Bacteria > Cyanobacteriota > Vampirovibrionia > Gastranaerophilales > CAZEDP01 > CAZEDP01. The sequence continues at coordinate 9,014 of CAZEDP010000026.1, read as the reverse complement.
AACAAAGTTATTGTCTAAACTTAAATCCTTTGGAAGATTTTCCAAGTTCATAAATATATGGCATTTGTCCTCATATATAAGTGCTTTTGCTCTAAAAGCGGAGCTGTATGGAATTTCATTCCCGCGAAGGTTTGTTAAATAAGCAATTTCGTCAAGTTTTGAGATAAGAAGGGAGTTAATATTTAAATTTTGAAATCTTTGCAAAAGTTCTGCGAATTTTTGTAAAGGCGATGTTCCGATTATTGCCGTACTTATTTGTCTTAAGGAATTCTTTTCTGAAACAGGCTTTATTTTTGCTATTTTTGATATTATATCGGCTTCAAGCTCAATAAATTCAGGTTTTTTGACTGCGAGCATTTGCGAAAGTCTTTTTAAATAAGAATAACCTGTCTTTGAACTGCAAAGAGCAATTTTTGAGCCTTTTTTGGAGATTTTCAGCAGTTTTTCGATTAAATCAACAGACGGAGATTTTCCGAGTTTGGTTTTAACAACCGTTATATAATTCCTGTCTGTCTGTTGTTCCGCCTGAATGTGGTATCTGCCGTCAACGAAGAGAAAAACTCTGTCTTTCGTAACAAGACAAGGTCCGGTTGAACCGCTGAAACCGGTTATAAGATACCTTGAGTTATCATTCAACGCCGAATACTCGTTGAGATACTCGTCATAAGGAGTGGCAATGTAATAATCAATGCCGGTTTTCAGCATGAATTTTCGAAGATTGGAAAGGTTTTTATGGAAGTTTGTCATAATTTATAATTATACTTTTCATTCGCACGAAAAGAAAATCTGTATTTAATCACAGACACAATAATAATTTTGATAATTTATAGATTTTGAATAATAAAATAGAGCAGCTTTAATAATAAAGCTGCTCTATTTATCGTAATAGTTATATATAATTTGATAATTGTGTTAATACTGAATTACCAGCATAAGACAATCTACCTGTGACAGAGGCATCATTCTTGGCACCGTATAAATTTTCGAAATCAGTGCTTTCCAGATAGTCCCTGCGATCTAGATTAGCCAGTTGTTGAAGTTTGGCTGAATTAATGTGTTCCTTATCACTCAAATCACCAAGTTGCGCAACAGCATCAAAGTTTTCTTTCAACATGCCACAAAAATTAATTGTTTCATTATCTATGTACAAGTCATATTTTAGATCTGATGCCTCTGAACCAGGTATTAACCATTCTCCAAAACTTTCAGGGGTATTGTTAGCTTGTTCTAGTTTTTCTTGGTTTGTTTGAATTCTGGACATCAAACTTATGCTGTATTTATTAATATCATCTTTAGTCAAACCTTCCTGTTCTGTTTTTCCCGCAACAAAACAAGCATCTTTATAAAATTTTTCTCTGGAATACTCACCCAATGAAAATTTTTTGTAAATACTGTTTCTAACACTTTCAATACCCATAATAAACTCTCCCTTTTAATAACTTTATAAAAACTAACCTATATTAATAAAAACAAGCACTGGCTGGATATTGTTATATTGTTATATAGGTTGTATATATTGATAATGCAAAAAGACCGTAACAATTGCTATAGCTTTATTTCATTCGTATTTTATTTATTTATACAATTTATCCAAAGATGAAATATTTCTTTACAATTAATTTTGAAAGGGTTTCTAATTTATCAAATAATTTATTAAAGTCCTTACACTTACGCCGGTAAAGCCTTTAGAAAGCTCTTTATAATCTTTTTCTAGATTGTCTGTTCCTGCGATGTCTATATGAGCCCAGGGAACTTCTCCTACAAACTCTTTTAAAAATATCGCCGCGGTCGATGCTCCGGCTTCTCTTCCGCCTGAATTTTTGAAATCAGCAATACTGCTCTTGAGACCTTCCAGATACTCCTCATAAATCGGCAGCTGCCAGAGTCTTTCTCCGCCTTTTTCACCGGCTTCGATTAAATTATCAACAAGTTTTTTGTCTGTTCCGAAAATCCCCGAGGCAATTTTGCCCAAAGCAACGACACACGCTCCCGTCAGAGTAGCAACGTCAATCATTTCATCGGGCTTAAGCTCTACTGCATAACTCAGCGCATCCGCAAGCGTCAGCCTGCCTTCAGCATCGGTATTATCGACTTCAATCGTCTTGCCGTTCTTTGCGCGCAATATATCATCGGGTTTGTAAGCCGAACTGCCGGGCATATTTTCGCACAAAGCCGTTATTCCGTGGACTTCAATATCAGGCTTGAGCTTAACAAGAGATTTCATAACAGATAAAACAGCCGCGGCTCCGGACATATCGCCTTTCATGGTTTTCATGCTTGAGGGGGGTTTTATATCAAGCCCGCCGCTGTCAAAAGTTATTCCTTTACCAATCAGGGCAACTTTTTTTGACGGATTGACAGGTTTATAAATCATGTGAACGAACTTCGGGGGCTGTGAGCTTCCTTTGCCTACGGAAAGAAACGCATTCATGCCCATCTGCTCAAGTTCGTCTTTTTCGTATATTTTGCATTCCAACCCTTCTGATTCATTTGCGATTTCTGCAAACTTTGAGGGGGTCAAATAAACCGGAGGCTCGTTTGCCAAATCTCTTGCAAAATTCACCGCCTCAGCTATAATCTGTCCTTTTTCAACGCCTTTTTGTATTTCGGGAATTTTTGCCTCGTTCATTTCAACGATAGCAAAGTTTTCGATTGCCGTTGAATTTTCATCAGGGTCTTTTTTAGACTTGTATTTGTCAAACTTATAGCTTCCTATGACTGCGCCTTCCGCTATCATTTGCGCACAGTCAAAGGCACTGAGACCTGCTGTGCCCGCGCCGTGAAGTATGGAGCAAACTGTTTTAGCTTTTAACGATAGTGCTTTATTTACTGCTTTGGAGGAAAGCTCTCTGATTTTGTTGAGGTTAAACTCTGACGATTTGCCAAGCCCCACTACCAGAACTTTATCCGCAGGAATTTTGCCGAATGTTTGCAGTACATACATTTCGCCAAATTTGCCTTTAAAGCCTTCCTTCTCTATTACATAAGAAGAAATAAGCCCTCCGAGTGCATTATCAACCGCACCCGTGCCTCCACCGGGAGATTTTACTCCTTCAAAAAGATTGATTATCAAAACATCGCATTTTGCTTCAGTTAAAGAACCCTGATTTACTTTAATTTCCATATTCTGCCTTTCAATTGTTCATTTTTTTATTTTACTCTAATATCGCCGTCTCATGAATTGATTTTCTGTTTTGTTTGAATTAGTATTTATATTTATTATTATATTTAAATAAATATGAGAGAGGAAAAATGAGAGTTAACGGAAATTATTACCATCTGCCGGCTAACAGAAACAGTTTCCTACGAAAAGCACAAAGTTCAAAAAATGTGACATTTAGCGGTATTAATTGGGCAAGTGAAACTACACGAACAGCAATCAAAAGTGTTGCTCGTAAAGAAGAAATTTTTATAGCGAAAAAGTTTCTATTGTTATTTGCATCTTATGGAACATTGTCACTATCGCCTGCATTGCTGGCGCATGACTTTGGGGCATCTTTCGTTGCTATGATATTGTTACTATTCCCTACCCTTATTAAAGGGATTAAATATGCCGATAATATGAACACCTTAAGAAGATATAGTAAACGTGTACTTGACGGTGGAATTCCTATAGGTCAGTTTGTGGAAGAATTCAACCGCATAACGGGACAGCAGTTAAAAAATATCCAAGAACTACATTCAATAAGATAAACAAACATGTTACAAAATCTTTTGCAAAATATTTTGTAACATTTAAAATATTAATGATTAAGCAAAAAGTTCAGCATCCTTGAAAAATCTTATTATTATACATCTTGAAAGTATTTCTAAGCTTTCTTATATTATGTTTAAAGACGAATTTCCCGCATTAAACAGACTGAGCAAAAAATCTGTTTTCTTTGAAAACTTTTTTTCTTCGGCATCTTCAACTCTTATGACGCTTGGTGACTTATTTTACGGAAACAGCTTTGAGATGGATAATTTGGCGTTTTTATCGGGAAAAGAGCTCAGCGGAAGAACTAAAAACCTGTATGAAATTCTTTCTGACAAAGGTTATAACGTAAATGCGCTTTGCTATAAAACCAAACAGGAAGATGTGGAAAGAGGCATCGATATCTGGCCCCAAAATATAAAAAAGGATTTTGCCTCAACAGATTTGGAAGAACTCAAAAATAAAATTGACCAAGAGATGAACAATGAGCCTTTTGCATTTTATTTATGGAATTTAATAAGCCATGTGGCTCATTGTGACAGTATAACCGATGATTCTCAAAACTTCATTGAAAAATACCGTAAAGCCTGCAAAGAAAGCGATAATTTAATTGAATATACTCTCAATCTTCTTGAGAAAAGGGGTATATTAGAAGATACCGTAATTGTTGCATTTGGTGACCATGGTGATGAATACTGGACTCACGGCTTTAACAGAGGCTATATCCACATACTTGAGCCTTACACCAATTTGATTTGGACCCCTATGATGATTTATTCTTCAAATTTAGTTCCTGAAAAAAATTATAAACCGGCAAGCACAGTTGATATCAAAAAAACGTGCCTGAGTCTTCTTGGCGTTAAATCTTTGGATAATTTTGAATACTGCGGCATAGACTTGTTTAAAGACGAAAATAAAGTTGTTTATTCCCAAAATCTTCTTGCTAACCAAAGCTATCATCCAACACTTCCTCTGCGCAAGGCTTATTCGGTCCTAAATTCTTACTATAACCTCATTGTAACAGCAGATGGGCTTGAAATGTATGCTTACAGGCTTGACCCTACTAATCACTGTAATCTTTTGAATTTCTTTGAGCTTGATAAAAAAGGATTTATTCACTTTAAAAAACCCCAAAAAACCAGTGGTCATTTTGATGCAATATTTGTAAAAACAGACAAAAATATCAAAGATATTCAAAAAAACTTTTATGAATTAAGGGCTTTGCTTAAAGAAAGAGTTAGGATAAAAAATGACCTTGTCAGTGCAAAAAGGAAAAGCCTTTTAAGCTTAAAAAGCTTTGAAAAAATAAACCGCACTGACAGATCAAAGTTTTTTTGTCCTAAAATAAAGTTAAATATTTACAAGACGGCAAAATTAACCGAGCAAAAATTGAGAGATATTAGAAAAAGGTTTTTGGGAAAGTGAATTATCTTATTTTAGCAGCGGGAGTCGGAAGAAGATTAGGCAAAAATTACAAAGGATTGCCTAAATGTCTCATTAAAGCCGGCGATGAAACTGTAATTGAAAGATTGCTGGGTCAAATCAGAGATAACGATGATAATCCGCTTATCAATGTTGTTCTTGGATATAAATCAGATGAAATAATTCCGAAGTTAGGCGATTGCAATGTTATTCTCAATCCTTTTTTCGACACAACCAGCATAAACGCTTCTATCTGGTTTGCAAAAGACTGCTTTAAGGATGAAATTCTTGTTATAAACGGAGATATAGTTTTTTCTGACGAACTTATTAAAGACTTAATAAACAATGATAAAGATTCTTTTATAGCTTATGACAGCAGAATTCAAAACGACAAAGAAATAAATGTCCGTGCGGAAGGAGATAAGGCAGTCAGATTAAGTGTAAAGTATAAAGGTTACAGCGGAGCTTACGCAGGGGTAATGAAATTCGACAAAGAAAATGCTAAATTGTTCATCGAATTAATTGATAAGAGGATTAAAAGAGGCTTTAACCATTCAAATTCTTATTATTTTGCGCCGATAAGAAATATGATTAATAAATTCGGCGCGGAATTCTTTGCATTTGACTTTGCAAATTACGACTGGGCTGAAATTGATTATTTAAAAGACATTGAGCAGGCGCAAAAGGTTGCCCTTCAAACTTTAACAATGCGGTAAAACATTTTCATAGTTTCTAAATTGTTAATCAGAAATTCTGTTCTGTTTTTTAAGCCTGCATTTTTACTGTTTTCAACAGCAGTTTTGAATTTTTTATAAGTGTTTAAATACAATTCTTTGATATCAGGAACCCGATTATTATAATTATTTTCAAAAACAGCATATCTAAGGTGCATTTTTACGAATTCAATATCAGTTATTTCTTTATCAGGTGATGATAATATTTTTGCCGCAATTCTTTCATGTTTGACGGCTTTATTTAATATTTCTTCGGCTCTGCAAACTGTAATTCCCGCATATTCAGCCATTATTGAAATATCTTTAATTTTCAGTTCTTCAATAAAATCCGCCCATTTTTCGTGATATTTTGATTTTTTCTGCAAATAACAGCATAAAAATTCATCCGCTTTTGCTTGCGAAAAAGCATCTTTAATATCGGAAAAATATTTACAGACAGTTCTGAACTCAAAGTTGCTGAGGTTGGATCTTGTAGGAAAATAGGGATTCGAAGACACATTATAATCATAACAAAACTCTTTATTTTGCCTGCTTAAAACCCTGAGTATCGCATCTTTTTCCAGGTGATTAATAAACTCAAAATCAATTAAACCGACATGATTTTCACCGGTTAAAATGTTCTTGGCTTTCAAATCCGAATGAAGAAGATAGTTTTTGTCCAGTTCAAAACAATGGTTGAGAATTATTTCCAGATGTCTTGGTGTAATGGGGTTCTTCTCTGGGCAAGGATGGAATCCTTGAACAAAATTTGTCACAAGGTAAAATTTGCCCGCTCTTTCAAATCTGAAAAAAAGTTTTTGAGAGTTGCCGAGATTCAACGCGTTTATTTTTTTTAATGCCAGAGCTTCATTTTCAAAATTCATATCCGGATTGGTTTTAGGATTATTTATTCTTGATTTTATTACTACACTTGTTAATTTCCCGTATTTATCAGTAATTTTTGTAATATAGCAAAGAGAATTCTTCCCCTGTCCTATAATTTCAAGCTTATTGTTCGAAATATCAAGAATAATACTTTCTAGGTTTTTTGGATTAACTTGAAAATCATGATATTCCAATAAAACACAAGGAGCAAATTTTGATTTAAGAGCCAATGAAGGTAAAGTACTGCTTATTTGTGTCTCTTTTTCTAATTTTGCAGATTTTTTACGAATTTCTAGAGCTGCCAAATTTAACCACCTTTATACTGATAGCTTAAATTATAATTTTTTCTTGAAAAAATAGCCAGTCCGATCTTATAATTTTTGTTAAAAAACCGAGTTTTACAACAGATTTATCTTAGCTTAAGTTTAAGCATTAGTACAAATTTCGTATTTTGCGTTTTACGGTGTTCTTAAATAACACGGTTTGTTTTATAATGTTTTGCGTATAATATTATTAAGGTTAATAGTTGTTTAATTGGTCGAAAGTACTGTAAATAGAATAAAGAACGAGATAGAAAAATGAAAGTAGACATATCAAAAGAAAACAAAAACACTGTCCTTCTCAAAATCGAGATCCCAACTGAAGTTGCAGCTCAGGAGTATAACAAAGCCTGTAAAAAAATCGGCGATAACGTTGTTGTTCCCGGCTTCAGAAAAGGTAAAGCACCGCGCAACATGATCGAAAGCTATGTAGGAACCGATAAAATAAAAAAAGAAGCCCTTAACAAGCTTCTGCCAAAAGTCGTTGCCGATGTGGTCAGCGAACATCAATTGGAACTGGCTGTTGAGCCTGTGGTTGAAACATTCACATTTGATTTGGGACAGCCTTTAGTACTTTCAGTCAAATTGGAAACAAAGCCTGAAGTTAAATTAAACAAATATAAAAGCGGTAAATATGACGTGCCCAAATTCGAACAGCCAAAAGATGCTATGGAAAAAGAACTCAAAGCTCTTACCGAAAAATTTGCAACTCTTGAACCTGTTATAAACAGACCGACCAAGAATGATGACATAGTAAACCTTGATTACAACGGAACTATTGACGGTGAGCCTATTAAAGGCGGAGCCGCCAAAGGTCACCAGCTTGATCTGGGCAACAGCAATTTTATAAAGGGTTTTGCAGAACAGCTTGTCGGTAAGACTATCGGAGAAGACTTTAAAATCAGCGTAAAATTCCCCGAAGATTATCACGACAAAAATCTGGCAGCAAAAGATGCCGAATTCCAGATTAAAATAAATGAAATTAAAGAAAAAATTATACCTGAACTTAATGACGAGCTTGCTCAAAAAGTCGGACCTTTCCAAACAATCGAAGCTCTCAAAGCTGATTTAACAGAATATCTTAAAAAAAGCGAGGAAATCGAAAATAATTCACGCGCGGAAAAAGTAATTCTGTCAAAAGTCATTGAGCAGGCGGAAATTGAAATTCCGGACTCCATGATTAACAAAGAAGCCAGAGTCCTTATGGAAGAGCTTCAGATGAAAGTTAAAAATCAGGGCGTTTCGTGGGATCAGTTCCTTGATGCACACGGACACGAAAACATTTGGAACAGTTCGCGCGAAGAGGCGTCCAAACGTGTTAAATCAAGTCTTGTTATGGGCGAGATAGCAAAAGTGGAAAATATTACCATTAATGACGAGGATTACGTTAACAGAGTAAAAGAACTCGCCACACTTTATAACACAAATGAAAAAGTTGTTTTTGACCAGCTTTCGCAAAATGCAAATCTTGCTCAGGCCCTGGCGCAGCAAATTATGACTCAAAAGATAATTAAATTCCTTTATGATAATAATGAAGTAAAATATGTTGCGGAAGCATCCGAAGCAAAACCCGTAGAAGCTTAATAAAAGTAGATTAGAGAGGAAATTTATATGGGATTTGTACCTGTAGTTATAGAACAATCAAGCCGAGGCGAAAGGTCTTTTGATATATTTTCAAGACTTTTAAGAGAACGTATAATCTTTCTCGGTACTCCTATTGATGATATGATTGCCAACCTTATTGTCGCGCAGCTTCTTTTGCTGGATTCCGAAAATCCCGAAAAAGATATAATGCTTTATATTAACAGCCCGGGCGGAAGCGTAACGGCAGGTTTGGCTATTTATGATACAATTCAGCATATAAGAGCCGATGTCAGCACTATTTGTCTTGGACAGGCTGCAAGTATGGGAGCTTTCTTATTGGCAGCCGGTACACCGGGCAAACGTATGGCTCTTCCTCATTCCAGAGTCCTTATTCAC
>CAZEDP010000025.1:0-12882 GCA_964511035.1 uncultured Gammaproteobacteria bacterium | reverse complement strand
CAAGTTTGGGCGCTACTGCGGTTACATTTGAAATCCCCGCATCTTTATCAGCAAGGTTTGTAGAGGTAATTAATCAGGGAAAAATTCAAATTATTGCAAGAAATATGAGCGACAGCAGAATTGTTCCCATTAAGTTAAGCCACAGATCTTCCGGATCATCGAACGGCGGAAGTTTATCTTCGCTTAAAATAGCTCCGCCACCTCCGCCTCCGGGCTTGAAACTGGATTCTGCCAATGACGGTTTACCGCAGCCGACAATGCCGGGAACGGGCGGCTCCGGTAAAAAAGTTGAAATAATTCAGGCTAACGTGAAAAACGAAGTTACTTTTTAATTGATGAATAGATATGATGAAAACAACTGAAAAAAAACAAAATATGAAGCATCTGACCGGTTTTATTATTTTAGGTTTAATGCTGGGCACGAAAGTTTGTTTGTCTCAAACTTTTCCTAAAATAAGGGATGTAGCGGTAAATCCGATAGATATTCAAAATAAAGACTATTTGGCTAAAGATTACGGTAAAATTCAAAAAAATAATTCTCAGCCAAAAACAACCTATAAAGCTGCTGAAGTTGTACAGGACGAAATATATTCGCAATCAGAAGCATCTCTTAAAAAAGGCAATTCCGCGTTATCTGCACTTATAGGCAGGTCGCATCTGATAAAATTTGACATACCGGTTAAAAGAATTTCTATTACAAACCCGTCTTTAGCTGATTTAGTCATGTTATCGCCAAAAGAGCTTCTTTTAAACGGTAAAGCAGCAGGTACTACAAGCCTTATTATTTGGGGCGAAAAAGGAGATCCCGTCTTTTTTGATTTGGTTGTTAAAAATGACGCAACATCTTTTTTGAATGCTGTTAAATCTTTAACGCCGAATGAAAACATAAACGTTAAATTTACAGATGACTTAAATGCCATTTTCTCAGGGAAAATGACTTCGGTAATAAATAAAGAAAAACTTAAAAATATAACTCAGGCTTACGGGTATAAATTTGTTGATTTGCTTGAAGCCCCGACGCCTCAGGTTGTATTGGAAGTAAAAGTTGCGGAAGCAAGCCGCGCGTTCACAAAAAATTTAAAATCATCTTTTGCATTCGGCAGTTATTCAGATACGTTTAAATTTGGCGTAATACCTCAAACTGCATCGGGTGCAGCGGAAGGAGCAACATTCGACGGGACGCTTAACGGAATAAAAAGCTTTTTCGTCAGGGGCGATTTTACCGGTGTTTTGACTGCGGCTGAACAAAAAGGGATTATCAAAGTGCTTGCAGAACCTAAGTTGGTCTCTACGCATGGAAATAAAGCCAGCTTTAATGCAGGTCAGGAAGTTCCGGTTCCGACAGGCGTCGATCAGAACGGCAATTTGTCTTATGAATACAAAAATATAGGCGTAAGTATAGCTTTTACACCTTTAATACAGGAAAAAACTTCAAGAATTTTACTGAATATAGTTCCTGAAGTCAGCGAAATAGATTCAACCACAACTGTTACTCAAAATAACGGTTCTGTTATTTACGGATTTAAGACCAGAAGAGCCGAAACCACAGTTGATTTGAAAACCGGTCAGACGCTTGTAATTGCCGGTTTATTCCAAAAATCCGACAACAACACAAAAACTCAGATACCTTTAATGGGTGACATTCCAATAATAGGCAAATTATTCGGAAGTTCCGAGTACAAAAAAGGCGAAACGGAATTGATGATATTTGTTACACCCAAAATTATAGACTCAAACAGCCTATCGAACGGAGTATAGAACAAAATGGATTTCTTTCCCGCAATTATTATAGATAATGATACAGAATCAGCAGACAATCTGAGACAAATATTAGAAAGTTATAACTACGTTAAAATAGCGGGCATTTATAATAATCTGATAGACGGCTTCAATGCTGTAATTAAAGAAAAACCTCTTCTGGTTTTTCTTGATATTTCCGAAAATACTGATTTTGCGTATGAATTAATAGAAAAAATTTCAAATGACAATAGGAGCTGCATAATATTTGCAACTTCATTTGACGGTTCTTCGGATTTTATTATAAGAGCATTAAAAGCAGGCGCAAGAGAGTTTTTAGCAAAGCCGGTAAATGAGTCTTCCTTAAGAGCAGTATTGCAAAAAGCAAGAAATATTGCCGATCAGCAAACCAGCGGTTCATCAGGTAAAATTTTCAGCGTTTTCAGCAATAAAGGCGGTATCGGCAAAACAACAATAGCCGTTAATCTTGCGTATAATTTAGCGGAAATTACAAGGAAAAGAGTTGCCCTGGTTGATTTGAATTTACAGCTTGGTGATGTAACAACGTTTTTAGATTTAAGTCCTTCATTTGATATTTCTTATGTCGCCTCTCACTTAAACAGGATTGATGAAGCGTTTTTGCTAAGCACCCTTGAAAAATATAAAGATAATGAACTTTATGTGCTGGCTGATCCTCCTTATTTAGAGCAGGCAGAAGACATAACAACCGAACAGATTTCTTCGGCTTTGGGAATTCTTAAGTCAGTGTTTTCTTACATAGTCATTGATACCGGAAGCAATTTCGACAGCAAGAATTTATGTTCTCTGGATGCATCTGACAGCATACTCCTTATTTCAATGATTAATCTGCCTTCGATAAGAAATGCCCAGAGAAGTATGGAATTATTTAAAAGACTTGAATACAGCGAAAGCAAAATCAAGTTAATAATTAACCGGTATATGCCAACTGATGAGATTTCTATTGATGACATAGAAGAAGCATTGGGTCATCCCGTGTTCTGGAAAATTCCGAACAACTATTTTACGGTAATGTCGGCGATTAACAGAGGTTTTCCGATAGCAAAAATTGACCCGAGGTCTCCCATTAACGAAAACTTCATGGAACTTGCCGGGATGATGAGTAATAACGCTAAGTATGTTCAGCAGTATAAATATAATGCCAAAAAGGGCATATCGTTTTTTAACATCGGCAGTTTGCTTAAAATGTTTAAATTGGGGAAATAAGGAGGTCTGAGGCGTGTCATTAAAGGACAGATTAGGTAAATCTGATGATGCCAGAAATGAACTGATTTCAAAAAGCACTAAACTTCAGTCAAACACCAGGACAGAAGATGTAATTGCGCTTCAAAAAGTTAAGGATAAACTTCATTCTGCCCTTATTGAAAGGATTAATTCAACTGCTACCTGGGACAAATATTCTGAAGATGAGCAGAAACATTATATCAGGCAGTTTATAGAGAAGAAAATTCTGACGGATTTTTCTTCTACTCCTTTAAATAACAATGAAAGAGAAGCTTTAATCCGTGAGATTTTACAGGAAATCAAAGGATACGGACCTTTGGATCCGCTTCTTTCTGACCCCGGAGTTTCCGATATTCTGGTTAACGGTGCCAATCAAGTCTATATAGAAAAAGGCGGGAAACTTATCAAAACCAGTGTAACTTTCAAAGATAACAATCATTTGATGAACATAATAGAAAGAATTGTTTCTAAAGTCGGAAGAAGAATAGATGAAAAATCACCCATGGTAGATGCCAGACTCCCTGACGGCTCAAGGGTAAATGCTATCATTCCTCCTCTGGCTATTGACGGTCCGTCATTATCAATAAGAAGATTTAAAGCTGATGCCGCCAGCCTTGATAATTTGCTTAAATGGGGTTCAATGACAACAGCAATGGCGGATACTCTCATTGCCGCAATTAAAGCAAGACTGAACATAATAATATCAGGAGGAACGGGCGCCGGAAAAACTACTTTATTGAATGCACTGTCAGCTCAGATCCCGAGCGATGAGCGTATAGTTACAATAGAAGATTCAGCCGAACTCGCATTACAGCAGGAGCACGTCGTCAGGCTTGAAACAAGACCGCCTAACATAGAAGGCACGGGAGCTGTCAATTCAAGAGATTTACTTATAAACTCCTTGAGAATGAGACCTGACAGGGTTGTTATCGGGGAATGCAGGGGAGCTGAAGCCCTTGATATGCTTCAGGCAATGAATACCGGTCACGACGGTTCTTTGACCACCCTTCATGCTAATTCACCCAGAGATGCTTTAAGCAGGCTCGAAACCATGGTTCTATTTTCAGGAATCGATCTTCCGGAAAAAACCATCAGAAGTCAGGTCAGTTCAGCCGTTGATTTAATTGTCCAAGTCAGCAGGCTAAGTGACGGTTCAAGAAAAATAATATTTATTACAGAACTGGTAGGCATGGAAGGTCATATTATTACAACGCAGGATGTATTTAAATGGGAACAGGAAGGTCTTGACGAATACGGCAAAGTAGTGGGAAGCCATACGGCAACAGGCGTCAGACCAAAGTTTTTAGAAAAATGCAAAGCCAAGAATATCGACTTGCCGCCTTATTTATTCGACGCTAAGACACCTCCGGTTTATCTGTGTGCAGACCCTCCGAACAAGAGAATGGTGTCTCAGGGCAGCAAAGATGTAAATCCAAATTATGAAGGTACAGTTGAAAAGAAATTGGCTAATAAGGAGCTTTTGAGGAAAAAATTATCAAGTGACCAAAATAAAAGGATTTTTTAATTAAGAATGACCCCCGTGTTTAACATTATGTTTTTGAATAATCACTGTAATAACGGCTGTAAATTATGTTTTTAATAAGTATATTAATTGGAATAAGCATTTTTATTATATTTTTGGTCTTGACCGATAAAGATGAAACTGTGGCGGTAAAAAGACTAAAAAAACTTAACCAGAATTCTCAGACGGTTAATCAAAAAAATGAAAAAACAGCAGACAACCTGTTATTTGAAGATACTGAATATAAAATAGATTTTTTAAAGAAAGTTCTTGAAAAATTTAATTTTACAAAGAACATAAAAGTGCTTATCAGAGTATCAAACGCAAAAATTACGGTTGACATGTTTATAATACAAACTTGTCTTCCTTTATTGTTAACGATTGTCCTGTCTCTGTTTATGATGAAAATGGCTCTTTTGTTATTGGGCATTGGTTTTGCCGGCAGTTTGATGCCCGGCATACTTTTAAGAATCAAGGCAAAGAAAAGACTTGATAAGTTTACAGCACAGTTTCCCGAAGCGCTTGATTTGGTTTCAAACGCATTAAGGGCAGGTCATTCCTTATTATCGTCATTTCAAATGATTGTTCAGGAAATGACCGATCCGGTAAGCACAATATTCAAAATAGTCCATGACGATATTTCCCTCGGTATAGATGTTAGGGAAGCATTAGACAACATGACAGAATACATGCCTAAAAGCGTTGATTTAAGATTTTTTGTAACTGCCGTGCAGATACAGAGGGAAATTGGCGGCAACCTTGCCGAAGTTTTGGACAGCTTAACTTATACAATAAGAGAAAGATTTAAACTTTTGGGACAAATAAAAACTCAAACCGCTCAGGCAAGATTATCCGGACTGGTGCTTGCCTTAGCGCCTCTGGCGGTTTCATTAATTATTTGGGTGATGAATCCTGAATATCTTCAGCCTTTGTTAAAAACTACATTAGGGAATATTATCCTGTGTGTAACTGTTTTGATGGCAAGCATAGGATATATGATTATAAAAAGAATAACAAACATAAGGGTTTAATATGAAACCTTCATTAATAATTATATTAACATTTTTAATCAGCCTGATTTTTTACTTTTTGATAGAAGAAGAATCAGGTGATAATTTACTTCAGAAAAGGCTTTCAAATCTTTACAGCCCTACTCCGGAAAATGCGCGGATTTCGTCGGCTCAAAAAATATTAAATGCGCTTAACAAAGTAATGATGCCGCTTATTAAGTTTGTTTCCGATAAAATGAATATGAAGAATTTAAAACAGCTTTTAACCGAAGCCGGCAGGTCTGCTACTAATGATGAAGCCTTTAAATTCATAGGGCTTAAACTGCTTTTGGCGTTTGTCGGTTTTTTAATGGCGTTATCTCTTGTCTTTTTGGGTGTAGAACCTAAGTTGAGAATGGTTTTGCTGATAATTTTCCCTGTTTCTTATTATATCCTGCCGGATTTCAAGCTCAAAAAAGAAATTAAATCCAGACAGGAAGATATTCTTTACAACCTGCCCGATGCTCTGGATTTACTTACGGTTTGCGTTGAAGCCGGTTTAGGCTTGGATGCCGCTTTGATTAGAGTTTCAAAAGAACAATACCGAACGGCTCCGGTTTTATCGAGAGAATTTGAAATGACGAGCAAAAAAATTATGTCCGGCATTTCGAGACAGGAAGCATTTAAAGCATTGGCAAACAGAAATAACGTACAGGATTTAAGGTCTTTTGTTGCTCTTTTAATTCAGACAGATAAATTGGGTACAAGTATAGGACAATCGTTAAGAGTTTATTCCGATACCATAAGAGCCAAGAGAAGACAAAGGGCAGAAGAGCTGGCGGCGAAAGCAAGCGTTAAAATGGTCATACCTCTTGTTTTATTTGTTTTACCGTCAATGTTTGTAGTCCTGTTGTCTCCGGCAGTTATGAAATTGATTGAAAATTTAAAAAATATTCAATAAAAAATATTTGAAATTTCAAAAAAGATTTTAATTTAAAAAAACGATTGCCGACCTGATAAATATTGATAAAATTTAAAATAACTATGTCCGTTTTGCAGTTTATTGAGGAGAATATATTATGATTCCTAAAAAGACCTATGAAGAGCTCAAAGAATGGCTGGAAGGGAAAAAGTTTCAGAAAAGAATTGATGCCCTTGCTAAAAAGTACAAAGGCAAAAAAGTTTTGCTCTACGGAGCCGGTATTCTGGCATCCGTAATTGCAGATAATTATAATTTAGCGGGTTTGGATATTATAGGTGTTGCAGATAAACGTTTTATCGGCGGAGAAGGCACTTTCCATAACTTCAAAGAAGTTGATGTTTCAAGCATTGCCGACTGCAAATTTGACGTAATTCTTCTTGCTACATACAATTCTTATGATGTTAAGGCGTTTTTGAAAGAACATGTCCTGCCTGAGCTTAAGAAAGTTACGATAGAACCTTTTGTAGCAAAGAACTTTAAGGAAAAATTCAGCGAATTTTTAACCAAAATGTACAATTCACTTTAATTTTTTGTGAAAGATAGGGCAAGATGGTCCTGAACTTTTTTTCGCGTCCGAAAATCAACAGCGGCAGGAAATCCCTGCTTTTAATCAGGCTGGATACTATCGGCGATTATGTAATTTTCAGAAATTTTATCGAAATTCTGAAAAAAAGCGAAAAATATAAAGATTTTTCTATAACACTTTGCGGAAATATTATTTTTAAAGAACTTGCTGAAGGGCTGGATTCGGGTTTAATTGACAGATTTGTTTACATAGACAAAAAAAAGTTCTTAAAATCCGGCGCGTATAAATTTCAAAAACTTAAAGAAATTCATAAGCAGGATTACGAAACCCTGCTTCATCCCACGTATTCAAGAGAGTTTTATTTTGGTGATTACATTACAAAAAAAACTCCCGCAAAAGAAAAAATCGGTTCTGAATGTGACCTGTCGAACATTGAACACGATATGAAGCCTGTTGCAGACAAGTATTACACAAGGCTAATTCCTGCAAAAAAAGAAATACTCTTTGAATTTTACAGAAACAGAGAGTTTTTTGAGACTCTGCTCGGAACGAAACTTGATATTACTAAGCCTTTTATTAATACCGAAAGCATTGTAACCAAATTAACCCCTTTGAAAAAATATGTCGTTATCTTCCCCGGAGCAGGTGCTAAGTTCAGGCAGTGGGATACGGCAAAATTTGCGGCTGTTGCCGATTATATTTATTCAAAATACGGATATGAAATACTCTTAACCGGAAGCAAAAACGACGGAAAAATAGCCAGAGAAATAATATCCAAGACGAAATGCGCGAAGATAGCCAATGTATGCGGAAAAATAAAACTGCCCGAGCTGGCAAAAATTATTTCCAAAAGCGAATTTTTAATTGCAGGCGATACCGGCGCATATCATATAGGTGTTGCAGTAAATGCAAAAGTCATCTGCATATCAAACGGAAATCATTTCGGCAGGTTTGTACCTTATCCGAAAGAGATTTATGACAGAGTTTTATATATTTATCCCGATGCGATAACAGAAAAACTTGATGACTGCGATTATCTGATTTCGCAGTACGGGTTTGGTTCCAAGCTGGATATTAATAACATTAGAGCAGAAGATGTCTTTAATCTGGTTGATAAAATAATTACAATGCCTGAAAAAATAGAGGACGAAAATGAATTTAGCTGCGGAAATTGCGAAAAAGCTCTATCGTAAACATAAGGAAAAAATTTCAAGAACACTTTGTTATTTTAAAACCCCGCTTGAAAATTTTCCCGATGCCCCTGATATGATCAAGTATTACAGGGATTTTTGCAAAATCCCTTCTCTTACAAGGAAGCCCGGCGGCTGGGAATACAAAGGAAAGTTTTACCCTGACTACTTAAATGTCGGCGGTGCATGCAATGCTATTTTTAAAAAAGCTCTTGAACACTGCAAAGGCGAAGGCATAGATATAGGTGCAGGTTTCTGGCCTCTTCCCGGATCCGTTCCCACGGATATGTTCAGAGGGCCGGGACTGGAAAAAAGTGTTGATGATTTTGTAGACGGCTCACTAGACTATGTATTCAGTTCACATTGTCTTGAACACATTGAAAACTGGAAAGAAACTCTGGGTAAATGGGTTGATAAAGTTAAAAAAGGCGGAATTGTATTTCTTTATCTTCCGCATCCGGAATGTGAAATCTGGCATCCCGGAGCACCTTTTGTTGGTGATAAACACAAGTGGATACCGAAACCGCAGATAATTAAAGATTATTTTAAAGAACTGGGACTTAGAATCATGGATTTTGACGATGGTCCCGATGCAATGCAAAGCTTTTTTGTCTGTGCAAAGAAAGGGGAATAGTTTTATATGGCTAAACCTATTGTTTCTGTTGTTTTAGGCAGTTATAACAGGCTCAAGCTTCTTAAGCTGACCATAGATTCCATTCGACAGGAAATTAAAAATATCGACAGCGAAATCATTGTCATTGACGGCGGTTCAACGGACGGCTCTCTTCAGTGGCTGAAAAAACAAAAAGACGTTATAACAATCCTTCAGCACAACAGGGGTGTATGGAAAGGTCAAAAAATCAAGCGCAGAAGCTGGGGTTATTTTATGAATATCGGTTTTAAGGCTGCAAGCGGCAAGTATGTATGCATGCTCAGCGATGACTGCCTTATAATTCCGGGTGCACTTACCAACGGCATCAAATTTTTTGAAGAAAAACTCTCCAATGGTGATAAAGTCGGAGCTGTAGCTTTTTATTGGCGAGATTGGCCCGTAATTGACGATTATATTGTGTCTTTCAATTTTGATAACTTGTATGTCAATCACGGCTTATATTTAAAAGAAGCTCTTGAAGATATCGGCTATATTGACGAGGAGAATTTCTTCTTTTACTGCGGTGACAGCGACTTGTGCCTCAAAATGAAACATAAAAGCTGGCAGGTTCTTGAAGCGCCTGATTCGTACATTGAACATTATGCTCATGCTTATGTAAACGTTAAAAAAGGCAATGCTGAGCTTGTTGAAAAGGATGTTGAGAATTTAATCAAAAAATGGAAAGGGATTTTCTTTCTTGGCGAGGACAAAGAGAATATTCATTATACCAAGGGTAAAGAATATAACGACAAAACAAATACCGTAAGAAAATTCAAACATTTGATTCTACGGGATTTAAAACTGTCATCAGAACATCTAAGATTTGTTGTATTTGAGAAGCATAAAAAAGAACTGAAACAGTTTTTCAGCAATATGATTTCTAAAGTCAGTTGATTTAGCTGAACCTTATATCCGCCTTTTCCAGTCTTGCAAGGGCTTCCTGAAGCCTGTCGTCGGGAGCTACAAGCGAAACTCTGAAATAATCACTGCTCATTGCTCCAAAAGCTACACCCGGCGTAAAGACAACGCCTGTTTTGTCGAGGACAGACTTGCACCATGTCTTTGAATCAAGTCCCTGCGGAACTTTCAACCATAGATACATGGTGGCTTTGTTATGTCTTACGTCCCAGCCGAGTTTTCTGAAGCCTTCTGATACAAAATCACGGCGTTTCTGATATTTTGCCGCAATTGCGCCTGAACATGACTGAGGCATTTGAAGAGCCGCAATCGCGGCATCCTGAACAATAGAACTTGTTCCGTAATCCACATTTGTTTTGAGAGAATAAAGCGCTTTGATGTAGTCTTTATTACCGACTGCAAAGCCTATACGCCAGCCCGCCATGTTAAATGTTTTTGAGAAAGAATGAAACTCTATTGCAATGTCCTTGGCTCTTTCTATCTCAAAAATACTTGGCGGACGATATCCGTCAAAACAGATTTCGCCGTATGCGAGGTCGGTACAGAGCAGAATATTATGCTTGATGCAGTAATCAACAAGTTCCGTGTAAAATTCTTTTGTGGCAATTGCTGCTGTTGGGTTGTTGGGGTAATTTACAAAGAATATTTTTGCCCGCTCTGCGATTTCTTCGGGTATGGATTTTAAATCGGGCAGGAAATCATTTTTTTCATCAAGTTTGATATGATGAACTTCGCCGCTGGCAAGCCAAGTGCCTCTTGAGTGAACCGGATAATAAGGGTCGGGAACGATATTTATATCCCCAGGGTCTGTATAAGCCAACGCAAGATGGGCAAGACCTTCTTTTGCGCCTATTAATGTCTGAACTTCGTCTTCGGGATTAATTGTCACGTTGTATCTGTCAAGCATCCACTGAGCAATAGCTTCTCTGAATTCTATTTTTCCTTTGAAGCTCGGATAGCCGTGGTTTTTGGGGTTTCTGATGCTTTCAACCGCTATATCAACTACCGGTTGAGGCGTAGGACCGTCGGGGTTACCTATACCTAAATCTATTAAATCCGCGCCTTTTGAGCGGGCTTCTTCTTTCCAGTCATCAAGCTCTGCGAAAATATACACAGGCATGTTCAATAATTTCTTTGCCGGTTGGATGTTAATTTTTGTCTGCATTTCTAATTTACCCCAGGAATTCTTTTCTTACGTTTATTGTATATTACGTGGAAAAACCGTTCAAGGAAGAATTTAATATTTCGGGGAATTTTGAGTTGTGAAAAAAAGGGTTGTATCCTTTCGGTTCTTATTTAGTTTTAGGTGGCTTTAGCCCCAAAAATCGAATTTTTAGAGCAATATGTTTACAATGATTTTTGTTCATTAGAAAATTTCTTTATCAAGACAGGAATTGGTAAGTCTATTAATTAGATTTATTTTCAACCCAAAAACATAACAGACATTGAGTGAGATGAAAACCAGATTTCTTATTTGGGGTTATTACGGTTACCAAAACACCGGCGATGAGTTTATACTGTCGGTGTTGAAATGCGCTTTGAAAAAATTATTCCCAAAATCCTCAATAAAGGTTATTTCTGCAAATCCGTCTTTTACGAATAAGTTTCATAGTCTGGAAAGTATTTACAATTCTTTTGCAGTTAAAAGCGGAATCCTGCCGTTTTTTTGCAAACGTTTGTTGGATTTCAAAGCCATTATGAAATGCGATGTTTTTATTTTCGGCGGAGGAACTTTTCTTACAAATCCCGAAGGCATCAACACAAAAAGCTTGCTTGTGCATTTAATCAATATTATTTTTGCCCGTTCAGCGGGAAAAAAAATCATGTTTCTCGGCGTGGGAGCTGAAAATTTAAAAACAAAAAAAGACAGGTTAATAGTCAGACTTATGTTCTTGTTTGTCCATAAGGCTTTTTTAAGGGACAGCGAAAGCATTGAACTGCTGAAAAATATCGGAATAAGCCAAAACAAACTTGTTTTATCCTCTGACCTTGCCTATATGTATAAGATGAAACCGAAAGCGCTTCAAAACAACGGCAGAAAAAAAGCTGCGATATGTCCTTTTGCCTTTTTTAAAAATATTGAAAGAAATGATTTAAAACACCAGAAAATGCTTTCATCCTTCAGGAAACTTATTGCCGAACTTGTAAGCCTCAATTTTGAGGTTCATTTAATTCCTTTTCAGGATGATAAAACGATAAGTGACTTTAGCTTTATTCAGGGCATCTATAACGGTCTCAAGAGCAGAAAAGGTGTAATTGTCCACAAATATCGTCATGACTTTGCAGAAACTCTTAATTTAGTTAGGGACATGGATGTTTTAATAGGCATGAGATTTCACAGCATTGTATTTTCAATCATTTCGGGAGTGCCTTTTCTTGCTCTGGAATACAGCGGAAAAATAAAATCTCTGACAAATGCTTCGCGAGTTGGAAATTCCCTGATTACGCAGGAGGTTTTTATAAACTGCCCTGAAAAAACAGCTCACAGAGCCGCCGAAATAGCAGGGAACAAAAATATCAAGAAACAGCTGAAATTCTTTTTGAAAGAACAAAAAAAACTTTCGGAAAAAAACTTTGAAGAAATGGAATGTATAGTTAAGTGACAAAATAGCAAGTTTTATGATATTTCGGTTCATAACGCAATATCGTTCAGCGAAAAGGATTTAGCACAAATTATCCAAAGAGAAGCGCTTTGGAGCAGTTTCTATAAGACAAAAAATAGTATATTATTTAACTAAGTTCGAACAAACAATCAGGTTTTGTATATATATGTCTGTTTTTAGAAAAAAGAGAATAGCTTTTTTGCTCTTTTGCCTGATTACGGCAGGAATTTTGTATTTTTATTTTTCGATGCTGCCGCAAATTATTAATATTGAAAAATATAAGCCCACCTTAGAAAAAGAAATCAAAACCTCCCTGAAACTGCCTGTAAATATAGGCAATATCAGTCTGTCTTTTAAACCTGATTTGACTGTTGAAGTTTTTACGGATAAATTGTCAGTTCTTGATAAAACTAAGGCAGATATGATTTCTTCCAGCTCAATAAGGATTAACTTTTTTCTGCCAAGTCTTTTGAAAAAAAATCTGCTGATTAAAAAAATAA
>CAZEDP010000024.1:0-13021 GCA_964511035.1 uncultured Gammaproteobacteria bacterium | reverse complement strand
TACCCTATGTTTAGCGCATGTTTTTGAGCGAAATTACTGTAACGTGTGTTATAGACACTTATTTATTGTAACAATAAATCGGCGGGGCAAATTTGCCCCGCCTTAATTGTGTTTATGATTTTCCTATCCGCAGGAAGAACATGATGAGCAGGAAGAACAACAGCTTCCGCAGGAGGATAGTTCTTTAATGGCATATTCTGCCTTAATCTTAATCCTTCCGTCAACAGCCACGCCTTCACCTGTCTTATCGGATACTTTGAGCGGGTTGATGTCGAGCTCTTCAATGAACGGGAAGTCCTTAATAAGCTGTGATAACCTGAGAAGAGTTTCCTTAATCTGGTCTATATTTGCGGGAAGCTCGCCTCTTGAGCCCATAAGGATTTTGTAAGCCTTAACGGACTTGACCATTTCATCGGCATCATTGTCATTAATCGGTCCGACTCTGAATATAATGTCCTTAATTGTCTCTACATAAATACCGCCGAGACCGAACATCATAAGGTGTCCGTACTGAGGATCGGTTGCTATACCGCAGACCATTTCTCTGTCGCCCTTGACCATTTCCTGAATAATAACGCCGTCAAGTGAATTCTCAAGACCTTTGCTTCTTAAGCGTTCGATTAAACCGTTATATGCGTCTTTCAGTTCATTTTCGCTCTTAATATTTACAATAACGCCGCCGATTTCGGTTTTATGCGAAATTTTGGTCGATGTGATTTTCATAACAACGGGGTAGCCTATTTCATTCGCAACTTTGAGAGCATCTTCAAGATTTGCGGCAAAGTCATACTTACATGTTCTGATGCCGTATGCAGAGAGAAGGTCGATAGATTCCAAAGTAGTGAGCTGGTCTCTGCCTTCGTAAAGAGCCTGAATGAACAACTGTTTTGCTATGTCTTGGTTTACGTTATAAACAGGCTGAGTTCCGAGAGGTTTTGCCGCCCAACGTCTCTGCGCATCAAGCTGAGATATAGCTTTTGCGGCATCTTCGGGATACTGATAGAACGGAACATTTATATCAACCTTGCTTATTTGCGAGAAGAAATCCAACTTCGTCATAAATACGCATACTATCGGTTTTTCAGGATGTTTCTCTTTCATTTCCATAATGGCTTTAGCGCAGTCCATAGGTTCAACGCCCAAGAACGGAACATAAATAACCATTATGATATCAACATTAGGGTCATTCATGACGACTTCCAATGTTTTTTGATAGTGTTCTATCGGCGCGCTGGCTATCATATCAATAGGATTGCCTACGCTTGCCGCTGAGGGAAGAAACTCACGGCATCTTCTTCTTGTTTCTTCGGAATAATCGGCAATTGTAAGACCGTATTCGCTCAACGCATCGGTAGCCATAATTCCGGGACCGCCTGTGTTTGTTACGATACCAACTCTGTTGCCTTTCGGAAGGTCACAATTATTGAAAATCTGAGCATACTGGAACAATTCTAATACTGAATTTGCTCTGATAACGCCGCATTGTTTGAGAAGTGCGTCAGCCGCCAGGTCAGCTCCCGCTAATGCTCCGGTGTGAGAAGAAGCGGCTTTTGCGCCCGCAGAAGAACGTCCGGCTTTAACTGCAATAACAGGTTTTTTCTTTGAGATTTTGGAAGCAAGCTCTCTGAAAGTTTGAGGATCTTCAATAGATTCAACATAAAGAAGAATTTGATTGACGTTTTCTTCTTCACCCCAGTATTCAACGAGTGCAGCTTCATTAACAACGGCTTTATTGCCCATTGATACGAACTGGCTTAAGCCCACGTTCATATCTTTTGAAATATTCAATATTGCCGCGCCAAGAGCGCCTGACTGCGAAACGAAAGCTGTTTTTCCGGCAAGCGGCATTTCTTCCGCAAAGGAAGCATCCATATGTACGGACGGTTCAGTGTTTAAGATACCCAAGCAATTAGGACCAATTGCCGTCATGCCGAGTTTGTTAATCTGCTCTGCCAGTTCTCTTTCTAATTGAGCTCCGTCTTTTCCGGTTTCTTTATAACCGGCGGTGATAATTACAAGCCCTTTAACACCCTTTTGTCCGCATTCTTCAATTACCTGCGGAACGAATTTGTTTGGAATGACAATAACCGCCATATCAACGTGACCGGGAACATCAAGAATACTTTTATATGCTTTTACGTTAAAAATTGTTTCCGATTTGTTGTTAATAGGATACAAATCACCTGCAAAGCCGTATTCAAGAAGGTTCTTAAAAATCGAACATCCGAATGCTTCTTGCCGTTCGGATGCTCCAATAACTGCTATTGATCGGGGTTTCATTACTGCGTCCAGATTTTTCACCATGTCTAAATACCTCATTTTTATTAAAAAAACGTCCAGCTATTATATATTAAAGTACGCACAAACTTTTATGTAAACATGAAATTGATATATTAGGCTATTAAATTGAGATTTTATGCGTAGCCTTCACTCAACCATTCCCTGATTCTAAAGTCTGCACCAAGCTCTTCGGCTATTTCCCTGCATTTATTTTCGTCGGGAGTGAAGTTTTCATATCCCTTAACAATTGAAACAGTTGTATTAATACCGTTTTTAACACATTCGGCAACAAAATCCTTAACCGCACTAAAGGCTTCGTCGGGTTTAAACCTGCTCCTAGCAATTTTGGCATATAATTCCGGATTTTCGGCGTTTAAACTGACAGATACACTGTCAATAAGCCCTACGAGCCCGGGTACAATGTTTCTTTTCCATATTAAATTGCCATGTCCGTTTGTGTTAATCCTGACCGGAATTTGGGGATAATTTTTTTTAATAAATGCCGCGACTTCTTTGACCAACTCAAGTTTTATAAGAGGTTCTCCAAAACCGCAAAAAACTATTTCGCTGCAATTATCAAGATTTGCGGATTTAATTTCTTCGATAATATCTTTTGGCTCAATATTTTCGTCTTCTAGTTTTAGATTGACGCCTGAAACACTCTCGCTGAGATTTTTTATACAAAAAACACATTCGTTGGTGCATAAATTAGTCACATTTATGTAAAGAGCATTGTTTAAAAAATAAATATATTTAAATCCTGTTGCGTTAGTCATCTCTAATCCTTTCTATTATTAAATATTTTGACATAAATAAAAGTTCTCAAAAACAAATATTTTTAAGAAATATAAACAATATATAATTTTTCTTTAAAGTTTTAGCAATATTTGCAGCGTATTTGTTTTTATATATTTAGAGGTATAAATATGGGTATGATAAAGAGAGGTTTAAAATGGTTGAGAACATCAAAGGTTTGACCGGAGCTTACGGAACATTTGACGCATCTGTCGACTATGCAGCAAATAATTTTGAAAAGTCCAGAAAATACGGTGCAAACAGTGCAAGTAATTTGTTTGAATTGCAAAAATCACAAAAAGAAAAAATGGACAAATATACAAGAGAAAGTAACGCATATTTAGAAAAAATCGCAACGGCAACTGCAAAAACTGTCGAAGTCCAGCAAAAACTTGATGAAACAAATGACCCTATAATAAAAGATACATCGTTATCATTAAAAGAAAGATTCGAAAAGATAAATGAAACAACTACAAATATTTTTAACGAAAATAAAGAAAGTCTTGAAGTTGGCGAAGCTCCGGTAGCTCCGAGCGAAGACGAACTTGCAAACCCTGCGGAAATAAGATATGCGCCGAATAAATTAAAAACCGAAAGCACAACAGCGGAAGAAAATTTTGGTGATGTAGCCACACAGGCAAGTATGGGCTTTGCTTACGGTCAATTAAACAATATTAAAGAACTTGATCCTACACTGACAAGCTTTGACGGCAAAAAGATTTCAACCGAAGATATGGGTTATGCCTTCCTCGGCGTTGAAAAAAACGGCTCTGCCGATAAAGCTGCCGTAAATATGCTCACTGATTTGCATTATTACAGCCAAACAGGCGACAAGCCTTATGACGATTTGAACCAGAACGGTAAAGTCAATAATGCAAAAGCTCTCGGTTTTCTTGGCGTTCTTTCAAAATATGCGGCAAAAGGAGATAAACCGTACGCAAATATTGACAAAGAAACAATAACAGATCCTGTTGATAAAGCATGGCTGGACAAAGTTGATTTGTCTCAATTCAAGGATAAAACAAGCGAAGAATTAAAGACTTTTACGCTCGATGCTGAATTACCGGACTATTCAGACTGTGATGAATTGGGACAGCCAAAATATAAAACAACCGTAGTTGATTTTGGCGATAAAGAAATGGTAAAAGCAAAAATTGATACCACAAAAGATAATGTGGTCAGCTCAACCGAAGCTGCTGCAGTAGGAGCTTTATATGACGTCAACGAAGATAAAAAAGTCAGCATTGGTGAATATGCCGCTGCAGTTAATCAGGCTGATCAAATGGGAGATAATTCTTTTAACTACGTTACATCCGTTGAAGGCGAAAAATACCTCAAAACGTGTCTGGCAGCTGAATTTGTTCAAAGCGAGAATTATAAAAAATGGGGCAAATGGGCACAAGAATCCATAGCAACACGTTATAATGACGGCGGTGACGGCAGTTTCAAAAATAAAGAAAGTTCCTTTACCGCACCTGCCAAAGCGGCGGAATAATCGGAATTTTAATAATCTGTTTTAAAAGATAGCTTTCCATAACGGGAAGCTATCTTTTTGGCATGGCAACCTTGAAAATATATATTGTATATAAATTTTCTTTATTTTTTTAGCAATTTTTATATATTTTTTGTTTTTATATATTTATAGAGGTAAATATGAAATAAGGATAGGTATTGAGATGTTTGACGGTTTTAACGGCAAATACGGCACATTTGACAAAATTACCACCAACTATGCGGCAAATAATTATGAAAACGCGAAAAAATTTGGTGCAAACAGCGCACAAAATTCATTTGACGAACAATTTGCTTCAGAAGAAGTGCGATACATTCCCAACGGCTTAAGCCAAAACCCAACCGCTAACCCTGATAGCGAATGGGAAAATATAGGCGATGCATCAGGTTTGGCTTTTGCGGATACAACTTTGAAAAATATTTTCAGCGCTGATAAAGATCAGTCGTTAACTACAGAAACAGTTGTAAATCATAACAGCTATGATGAGGGTACTATTTTGAAAACTCCGGACGGGCAACCGTTAACTCCCGGAATAGCTGCAGATTATGACAGTTATGACGCCGCAACTAAATCAGTTTCAACTGAAGAATACGGCAGACTATTCTTAGGACTTGGTAAAACAACCCAGGATGGGGATGCTGATTCTGCTACATTTAATCTGATGCGGCACTTAAACGGATTCAATCATTTTCAAGATTCTTTATATCGCGGTTTTTATCAGGATTTAAATCAAGATAAAGACTATACAACCCCAGGAGCAGGAAAAGACCGTGATTTGATTAAAAGCAAAATTGATACGAATGCTAATGATAAAATAGATCCGCTAGAGGCTGAAGCTGTCGGAAAGTATTTTGATACCAACGGAGATAACAGAATAGATGCAGGTGAATACTATTCCCAAATGGTTTATGCCGATTATCTTAATGAGAACGGTAATGTAAAAGCGGAGAATTTTGACGGTATTGCGAAAAAAGCGGATCAAACCATAATGAACGCGTACACCGCCGCAGAAATTATTGAAAGCCCCAATTACGGATGGGGGAAATCTGTACAGGATAACCTGAAAAAAACTTATGAAGATCACGGTCTTGCACAAAAGGTGTCTGATTATACTCCGCCGGAAGAAGCCCAGACTGAAACAACTCCAACTGAAACAGCATAATTTTTGAATTAATAAATCAAAAAAGGAGCAGAAAAGCTCCTTTTTTGTCGTTTAACTTATAAAAAACTTACACCGCAGCAACGACGGAACGGATTTTACCGGGATTTAGCGTAATATAAACCGCGTCATTTATGCCGTCAACTTTTTTGATTTCTTCAAGCATTTTTTCACTGACTAAATCATCGGTATTGATTATCATCATTGACTCGCCGCCTGTCGCTTCGGGGGATTTTCTTCCCACCTGCATCATACTGATGTTTATATCGTTATTGCCAAGTATTGTTGCAACTTTTGCAATCATTCCGGGTTTATCCGTATGCGGACAAATCAGAATGTGTTCAGCCGGAGCAATACTCGTATTGTAGTCGTCAATTTTTACAATTCTCGGGGTGTTTTCAGCAATCATTGCGCCGCTTACGCTGTAAGTTCTGACATCTGTTGTTAATGAAACGGTTATCAGCCCCGCATAGTTGATAGACCTTTCGGATTTGGTTTCCAATACCTCAATCCCCTGAGATTTGGCAATTACAGGAGCATTTACGAAGTTGACACTCTCATGGCTGTAAGACAAAATCCCTTTCAGAATTGCAACTTTCAGCGGGGAAGAATCAAAAGAAGCCAGTTCCCCGAGCGTTTTAATTTCAATTCTCTTAACCGCGCCTTTTGCAAGCTGTCTGATAAGAAGCCCCAGATTCTCTGCAAGGCTCATGTATTCCTTGACCGGTTCAAGCAGTTCTGACTTCAGTGAAGGAATATTCACCGCGCTTCTTGCTGATTTGCCCTTAAGGACATCTCGTATCTGCTCTGCAACATCAACTGCTACGTTAATTTGAGCTTCTTCAGTGCTTGCTCCGAGATGCGGGGTAATAATTAAATCGCCCTGACAGCTCAATAGCGGGTTAGTGCTTTCAATAGGTTCTTTTTCATATACATCTATCGCTGCTGAAGCCACATAGCCTGACTCAATCGCTTCTTTTAAATCAGCTTCGTTTATTATCCCGCCTCTTGCGCAGTTTATCAGGCGAACGCCCTTTTTCATTTTTGCTATTGTGTTTTTGTTTATTAAATTAGCTGTTTCTCTTGTCTTTGGAACGTGAACGGTTATAAAATCGCAAAGAGACCAGAATTCGTCAATGTTGTTAATATGGACTGCGCCTGTTTCTTCGACTTTTTCTTTTGTAATAAAGGGATCATAAACATAGACCTTCATGCCAAGGGCTATTGCAACTTTTGCAACTCTGATGCCTATTTTTCCAAAACCCATTATTCCCAGTGACTTATTGAAAACCTCAATACCCGTGAATTTTGAGCGTTCCCATTTGCCGCTTTTTGTTGAAATATCAGCCTGCGGTACGTGTCTTGCCATACTCAGCATCAATGCCAGAGTATGTTCTGCCGCGGCGGTTGTGTTGCCTTCGGGCGAATTAACTACAATAATGCCCTTTTGGGTGGCTTTTTCCACGTCAACATTGTCAACTCCGACACCTGCCCTGCCTATGATTTTCATTTTATCTGCGGCGGCAATGACTTTTGGGGTAACTTTTGTCTGACTGCGCACCATAAGAGCGTCGTATTCCCCGATTATTTTCACCAGCTCATCTTCGGGAAGGGTTTCAAGATAGTCAACCTGAGCTGCACCTTCAAGAATATTGCCTGCAACTTCGTTAATCTTGTCTGTTATTAAGACTTTAAACATATGATCTCCTCTGATTTTTTTCAGCATAAGTTTATTTTAATACATTCAGGTACGTATTTAAAATACTCGCTCATGTATTAATTAGAGATTTATCAAGAGTTTATTATTGTAAAAATTTATAATTTACTGTGCAATATCGGAAACAAATCCCTCAATACTTTTGCAAAAGCATACATCTTGTCCTGAATGCTTTCAGATTGTTTGGGAGCTGTTTTTTCTTTATTTAAAGCTGTATCCGTCTTATTTAAAATTTCATTTAAAACAGGCACCAGTTCACCGTTAATATTTGATTTTGTATAAGTCAGGCTCATCCGTTCACCTTCAAAACAGGGCTGCATTATTTCTATTCCGTTATCAAACGATGTTAAATAGCATGGAACCGAAAGAGGTTCTCTGTTTATAACATTCAACGCTATTTTGTTATTTGCCGTTACAATCAGATTACTGCTGTTTTCTTTAAGGTATGCGTTTAAATCGCTCAGGATTTCTTTGTCGTAAAAATCTTTTTTGCTGTCAATTTCTCTTTTGAAACCTGTTTTATTATTCTCATATGTCAAACGGCTTCCAAATGATTTAGAAACTGACGGATTTGATGAATTGAGTTTTAACATGCAAATAACTCCATAATCTTCTAACTTATATTTAAAAAACCGAGAAAAATTTTGTTGACAGGAAATGCTGTAAATTTTAAGAAATATAAACAGCTGTGTATGTTTTTCGTTTTATTTCAC
The DNA here is from genome assembly GCA_964511035.1 of uncultured Gammaproteobacteria bacterium. Taxonomy (GTDB): domain Bacteria; phylum Cyanobacteriota; class Vampirovibrionia; order Gastranaerophilales; family CAZEDP01; genus CAZEDP01. The sequence goes on along the minus strand of CAZEDP010000024.1, from coordinate 4,844 downwards.
TCATAAGCCTTTCCATAAGGAAAGATAGAGGAAAATTTAAAAATATTTTAAAAACATGTTGCAAAAATATGAACATTTGTTCATAATATAAATATGCTTACGATGAAACAAAAAATATTTCTTGATAAATTAAAGGAAATTTACGGTTCAGAGCCGCTTCCGAGCTTTGACAGAATATGCGCCGCTCTTAATTTAAAGTCAAAAAATTCGGTGTGGCAGTATTTTAAAAAGCTCATCGAAAACGGATATTTAAACGAAAGAGAAAACAGATTTTTTCTTTCTCAAAAAACGCTCGGAATTCCGTATTTCGAGTCGGGGGTAAGGGCAGGTTTCCCTTCGCCGGCTGAAGATTACGGAGAAGAGCAGGTTTCTTTCGATAATATGCTTGTAAAAAACCAATCATCAACATTTTGTGTCAGAATATCAGGCGATTCAATGATAAATGCCGGAATCTGCGAAGATGACATAGCTGTCGTGGAAAAGGGAATTAATCCCAAAAACGGTGATATTGTCGTCGCGGTGGTTGACGGAGAATTCACGGTAAAGTTTTACAGGAAAGATAAAGGCGAAGTCTATCTCGAGCCTGCCAACGACAAGTACCCGATTATAAAAGCGCGGGAAGAGCTTCAAATTTTCGGAACAGTAACAGGAATAGTAAGAAAATATGTTTAATATTAATTTCCATTCAAAGTATGAGGTATCACCCTCCCCTACCGAGAATGAGCTTTCAAAAGAAAACTCATCGTTTCCTTTTGAGGAGCTCCCGCTTGAGCACCCTCCCTCAAGGGAGGGGAGAGTTGTTGTTTTGGGCTCACTTCAGTGGCTTCGCCACTTCGTTCGCCACGGTTATTTTTATCATAAATTGAATGCCCTTTTACATAATTTTAAAATACAGTTTATTTATGACCGCTGCGACTCTTGCACGAACCTGAGATTTTTATTTTTTGTTCAAACACCGACACTAACCCTCCCGATTAATAACTTCCCCTTCACAAAAACCCTCGTCCGCATTACAAATTTATACTTCCCCTACCCTAATTAACCGAACGGTAAAGGGTACAGACAAGACGACACTGTACCCTGCCGATTTTATTTTTACAAGGAGTTCCGTTATGCCCGCAGCTAAACATGCAATAGCTCTTGTGGACTGCGATTCGTTTTTTGCTTCATGTGAACAGCTTATCAAGCCTTCTCTGCAAAATAAGCCCGTCTGCGTCCTCAGCAACAATGACGGCTGTGTTGTCGCGCGGTCAAAAGAAGCTAAACTGCTCGGGGTTAAAATGGGCATGCCCGCATTTCAGGCAAGAAAACTTTTTCCGCGGGCAATTTATCTTTCAGGCAACCTTGCGCTGTACGGAGAAATTTCGAACAGGGTTATGGATGTATTGAAGGATTTCAGTCCTCTGGTCGAGATTTATTCAATAGATGAGGCTTTTATAGACTTAACAGGGTTAAGAAAACTTTATCGCAAGTCATATCTTGATATTGCGTCAGATATAAAACACACTGTAAAAGATAAAGTCGGAGTCCCCGTTTCGGTAGGCGTAAGTCTGTCCAAAACACTTGCCAAGCTCGCCACCGAAAGAGCAAAAAAATCGGATGGCTTCTATAAAATAGGCTTCAGGGAAATAAACAACGAGCTTAAAAGAACGGCAACGGCTGACATCTGGGGAATAGGCAATAATACTGAAGCGCTTTTAAATAAATACGGCATACTTACCGCCTATGATTTTATCAATCAGAGCGACGGCTGGTTAAAAAAAGTTCTCGGCAAAAAAGGACTTGAATTAAAACTTGAGCTGACCGGAGAAAGCATCTATCCCGTTCTTGAAAAATCTCCGCTTCCCAAATCAGTCCAAAAAACCAGTTCGTTTGCAAAATTCACTTCCGACAAAGAATACATAAAAAACTCAGTTCATTACCACGCCCACAGGGCATGCCGAAAACTCAGGAAACTCGGGCTCAATGCCGGTATTGTCTGTGTAATGCTCAGGACAAAGGATTTCAAAGTGTTTTACGCTAAAAGCGCACTTATTTACCCCTCGAACTGGGAGTTTGACATCTCTGCAGCAGCTGATGAGATTTTTGATACAATGTTTATTCCCGATATTATCTACCGCAGCTCCGGCGTAACCGTCAAAAACCTCTCTAAATCATCAGACTGTCAGTTGTCTATATTTAATCCCGCGGATAATATAATCAAAAAAGAAAATATTGCCTTTGTCTGGGATAAAATTGATGCCAAATACGGCAGTAATACTATATTTTCCGGTTATCACCCTAAAAATTAAAGGAGTTTTGAGATAAAATTAGTAAGGTTGCTAATAAATATTAAAAGATAAATTATGGAACAGTTAAACTTTGCCGAAAATTTTATAGCATCCGCCGTTCAGGCAGGCAAGCTGAGCCATGCATTGATTTTGACCGGCGAAGATGCTTTTGCCCAATATGCTCTGGCCCTAAAAACCGCAAAACTGCTCAACTGCGAAAATAAAAATCTTTATTCGGATTTGCCGTCTCATAAATGCGGCTGTTTAAACTGCTCATGGATAGACCAAAACAGACACCCCGCGGTCATAACAATATCACCCGCAGATTATACCCACGCAAACAGGAAAAGTGAAACAAAAAGCGTTATATCGGCTGAAACGGCAAGATATTTGAGAAAGGAACTCGGCATCAGCTCAGCTTATCACAGGGTGATTATTTTCACGAACGCCGTCGAAGGCAAGGAATATGAAAAAAAATACGCAAACTGCACATCAGAAAATTCATACCCTTTTGAACCGCCAATCCCGACTGACAGAGAGTTCAAAGAGGGAGAAAAAAGAAACAGCTGGATGCCTATGCCTCTAAATCAAAAGGTTTTGCGGGCTGAGGCAGTAAATACCCTTTTAAAGACTATCGAAGAACCCAACGAAAATATTACGTTTTTCTTTTTAACCAGAGACAGAGAAGACGTCATAGAAACAATCGTTTCCAGATGCCAGCTGCTGCGCGTCGGCACACAAAAAAAAGAAAAAGAATACTGTTTTTCAAATTCGGATTTCTTAGAAAATATTTTTCCTAAGGATTGTTCGGAAGCACTTAATTTTTCTGAAAAATTGGAACAGACTGCCAAGGAAGAAGGCATTAAAGTCGAAGATTTGCTCTCGATAATGCAGGAAAATATACGGAAAAACTCAGAAAAAAACTATGAAAACAAAGAGAATTTCCGCCTGCTGTCAAAGGTCATTTTATTAATTGAAGAAACAAAAAATAAGCTGCGCTGGCATGTTTCGCCGACAGCTGCTCTTGACAGCCTTTTTATTTCCATACTTTCTCTGTAATTATTAGAGTATTTCCGTAAATCACTTCATTTGCTGCCGCTTTAGCCTTTATTTTCAGTTTTTTAAATTATTGACAGCCTCAAAAGAGTTTAATATAATGAAATTTCTTCATTGATTAATTCTATAGCATACACTCAAACGGGTGTGTGTTTTTTTATGCGGAAATTAGAATATAATCAAATGTTTTTGTTAATAATTTAATTATTCCCTGAAAAAGAAAAAACCCTGTTTTGACAGGGTAAATTTTAGGAAGGGAATGTTAGGAAGTAAGTTCAGGAAGCTAATATGCTATATATATATAAAGTATTTTTAGAGAGAATAATTGCTAAATATTGCGGGTATAAGATAGGAATATTTACAAAACTTAATATTTTGAATAAGCCTGTAAAAACAGGCTTTGCCGGAAAAATAGAATACATATTTGAGCGTTTCAAATGCTAAAACTGATGCGTCCTGATAATGGCAGGGTTCTTGAATTTAGTGATGTTTGACTGGAATATCAGCTCGAGAGTCCCGACCGGTCCGTTTCTTTGTTTAGCAACCAGTATTTCAGCTTTGCCTCTTTTTTCTATGTTCTCGGGATCGTAATACTCTTCCCTGTAAATGAACATTACCACATCGGCATCCTGCTCAATACTTCCGCTTTCCCTCAAGTCGCTCAGAAGAGGGCGTTTACTAGTTCTTGATTCAACAGCCCTTGATAGCTGAGAAAGAGCTATTATAGGAACTTTTAACTCTCTTGCAAGGTTTTTTAACCCTCTGGAAATTGCCGAAATTTCGTGCACCCTGTCTGTTTTTCCTGAACTGCTCCCTTCCATCAGCTGAAGATAGTCAATAATAACCAGTCCGAGGTTTGAATGCTCCATCAGAAGCCTTCTGCATTTTGCCCTGACTTCCATAACGCTTGTTCCGGGAGAATCATCAATGTATATAGGGGCATCCGCGAGTTTTCCCATCGTTTCGGCGAGTTTTGACCAGTCTTCCGATTGCATGTGACCTGTCCTTAGTCGGTTTGTGTCAATCTCTGCTTCTGAACAAAGCATCCTTTGCACCAGCTGTTCCTTTGACATTTCCAGACTGAATACCGCAACGGGAATTTTTTTCCTTATACTGGCTTCCTGCGCTATATTAAGACAAAAAGCAGTTTTACCCATAGAAGGACGCGCCGCAACAATTATCAGGTCGGATGACTGAAATCCTGCAGTCAGATTGTCCAAATCATAAAAACCGCTCGGAACCCCTATAAGCTCATCTCTGTTGTTGTACCTGACTTCAATCATGTTGTAACTGTCAAGCACAACGTCTTTTATATGAACAATATTGTCGGCTGATTTTCTCTGAGCTATTGAAAAAATCATTTTTTCGGCATTGTCGAGGACGTTATCAACCGAATTCTCATCGTACGCCGTTGTAACAATTTCTGAACCGGCGCGAATCAGCTCTCTCAGAGTGTATTTTTCCTGAATAATCTTGGCATAATAATCAGCGTTTGCGGTCGTCACAACCGATAGAGCA
>CAZEDP010000023.1:0-13078 GCA_964511035.1 uncultured Gammaproteobacteria bacterium | reverse complement strand
AACCGCAACTGACCGTTCAGATGCCTTCAATCCCTTCATCCGTTGTATCGGCGGGAAGATACCTGCTGATTACTTTATGGTCGAGAAGCGTTCTTGCGGTTGTTGATATTTCCAATAATACCTTAATTAAAGAAATTGAAGTAAGAAAACAGCCTGCAATAACAGCTTATTCCAAGACTTATGAAAAGGCTTACATATCCGATAAATTTGAACCCGTTATTACAAAAATTGACCTTAATTCTATGACCGTACTCGGGAAAATCAAATTAACCGGAATACCTTCAGACATATGCCTCTCGGTTGACGAAAAAACGCTGTATTATGCAGATTCCATCACGGGCAAAATATATGCCGTAAATGTTGCGGTTGATGATAAAATAACCGAGATTATTCAGAGCAAAAACGTATTTAAAATCAGGAATTTCAAAGATTATCTGTTTGTTATGAGCAGACTTGATAATACGCTTAATATCTATACAACGAGCGATAACAAGCTCGTAAAGACATTGTCTATTCCCGCAAAGCCCGTTGATATTAAAACATCAACCCTTAAGGACAGAATATATGTTCTTTCGGCGGGAGAAAAGGCTTTTACGGTTATAGACGCAACGTCTTTGGAAATAATAAAGAGTATTTCCCTAAAAAGCGCGGGGTTCCCCAAAAACATAACTTTTGTCGAAAATTATCTCAAGGCGATAATTTCATCGCCCGATTCTAATGAATTTGCTTTAATAGACTTAACAACCGAAGAATTTGTCGATTATGTTCCGGTTGCTTTGCAGATGAACACTCTTGTTATAACACAGCCTTAAAGACTTATACCTGAATTGAATTTTCAAGAATTTGAAGTTCATTGTTCCTGTCAATGTGAATATAACAGGTAATGTTTTTAATTAAATCCTGCCCGTATTGATTTTCCAGTTTTACGGCAAATTCATTACCGCTTTCTGCTTCATTTGCAATAATAACGGTTTTATTTTTCAGGACAAAATCAGTTAGAAATCGAATAATTTGTCCGCTTGAAGAATCTTCGGCATACAAAATATCGGGAGAGTAAAAATCCGCTGTTTCAACTGCCTTCTTGAGATTAAAACCGATTTTTTCGTTAATTTCACACTGATTTATGCCTTTAACGATAAATTTCGCTTTTGATTCAATGCTCAGGGTATTTTTTGCGGCTTCGGCAAGATAAAAAAGGACTGAATATACAAAAAGTTCGGCATCTATAAGACTTTCCGCAGTGACTGAAATTATTCCGCGTTTTTCGAGACTGGTTTGAATAAATTCTTTCTTCAGAGGGTTAATTCCTAATTTATTTAAATTTTGCGGTTTTTTATAAATTTTAATATTAATACACTGCCCTGAAATTGTCGGCAAAATGTAAACCAAAAGCGAAAATCCCTCAAATGCCGAAATTCTGCCCGAGCCGAAATCCGCATCAGATTCAATGCCGGCAGAATTTTTGATGTTGTTTATAATAAGACGATTAAGCAGGAAGGGGATTTCTCCTTTTTCCTCAATTATTTTTCCTTTTCTAAACCGGACAGAAAAATTTTCATTGTCAGGCTGCAAAATTATTTCGTTAAAATTTTCTCGAACCGCTTGCCTGATTAACGAAAAAAGTATTTTTTCCGCTTTTATTTCCTGCGAGGCTTCGCTGCTGAGTTCAAGCCTCCAGTCGACAGCTTCTGCATCATCTTCCAATTCATTGACTGCTTTTTCCCCACCGTAACATTCGCTAATGGCTTTCAGAATTGACTTTTCCGAACATATCACCGGTTCTATGTCAATATTCAATGATGATATTAATCCGTTAAGAATAAAAAGGTTCAAAGGGTCTGCCATTGCAACAGTCAGAACATTTTCAATTTTAAATAAAGGGATTATTTTGTATTTTTCAGCTTCAGTCTGCGAAATAAATTTAATGCAATTTTTATCAAGCGAGTAGTCTTCAAGATTAACGAAAGGAATATGCAGCTTTGTCTCAATAAAGCCAAGTAAAATATCTTCCGCTATAAGATTTTGTTCGGTTAAGAACAGGGCAAGACTTTTGCCTTCAATGCGGGCATTTTCTTCCGATTTTGAAAGAGTTTCAAAGTTTATTAAACCTTCTCTCACCAGGTCGTATTTTAACTTTTCAAATGTTTTGTTTGTTAAATGGTTCAATGTTTGCTACCTGTTTAATATTATTTTTGCCTTATTAACAAGTTCCTGTATGTCAAAAGGCTTTGTAATATACTCATCAGCTCCGGTTTCTTTGCCGATTTCTTTGTCTTCTTCCTGTGATCTGGCTGTTACCATAAGTATGGGAATATCTTTATATTTTGCGTCAAATTTAAGCAGCCTGCAAACTTTGTATCCGTTTATTTTCGGCAGCATGACATCGAGAATAATAAGGTCGGGCTTTTCGCTTTTGACTTTATTAAACGCTTCTTCCCCGTCATATGCCGTAATGCAGGAAATGTTTTCCGCTTCAAGCATGAACTTTAAAGTTTCGACTATATCTTTTTCATCGTCCACTATTAATACTTTTTTATCCTGTAAGCTGTTATTTGGCATGTTATTTCCTTTGAGTTTAGTTTTCTCTACCTTAAAAGTTTTGAAGATTTGCTGCAATATTCAATCATTTCTTCACCCGAAATTGCATCGTAGGGGTATATGCAAAAGCCTATGCGTACTTTGCTGTTTTTAAAATCGTATTCTTGTTCTTTTATAAAAGTTTTTATTTTCTTTTCAATTTTTGCATTGCCTGTCTTATCGGCATTAGGAATTATAATCACCAATTTATTTTCATTGGCAAAAACTTTTGAATTTAAATCGTCTTTAACGAATGAGAATTTATTTTCGGCTATGTCTTTAATAAAGGAATGGTCGGATTTAACTGCTTTTTTACCTGAACCTTTTCCCGTACTCTCTTCAATTAAAACCAGTGCAAAACTTGAATGATTGAATTTTGAGTTTTGCAGTTCGCTGTCAATTTCAAGCAAAAGCCTGTTTTCATTGGATGTTACAGGAATTATGAAGGAAAATTTGCTGCCCTGCATTGGTTTGCTTTCAAGCCACATTGCTCCGCGGTGAGCATCAATCAGTTGTTTTGCAATGGGGATTCCTAAACCCGTTCCGCCTATTTCCCTGTTAAGAGAGCTTTCTATCTGCTGAAATTTATCGAAAACTTTAGGTATATCTTCTTCTTTTATGCCTATGCCGGTGTCTTTTACGCTGATTTTTACATAATTCCCTCTTAATATTTTTCGGGAATTTTCGACGGCGGTTTCAGGAATAAATTTTGCCGGAACTTTTTCTGCCGGAATTTCTTCAGCGCTGATTTCTATTTTACCGCCTTCAGGAGTGAATTTTATAGCATTGGACAGCAAATTAGACAATACCTGCTCAATTTTGCTTATGTCACAGTAAATTTGCGGAAGTTTTGGCTTGATATTTTTTGTCAGGCGGATGTTTTTCTTGTTTGCGAGATTCTCGAAAGTCTTGAACGCAAAGTCGATGGGCTCAGTCGGATTATACGAATCAAATCTGTACTGCATTTTGCCTGCTTCGATTTTTGACAAATCCAGCAAATCATTTATAATTCCCGAGAGTCTTTCGACGTTTCTTTTTGCCATACTCAGGAAATTATCCTGCGTTTCGTTTATAATGCCGGTTTTTCCCGAAAGCATTATGTCAAGGGAGTTTTTTATGGCGGTCAAAGGGGTTCTTAATTCGTGAGAAACAATAGAAATAAACTCAGACTTGAGTTTCTCCAGCTTTTCGAGCTTCAGGTTTGTATTTTTTATTTCTTCATAAAGCAGAGCGCTTTCAAGAGGAAGGGAGACCTGCTTTACGACTGTCTGGAAGCATGTTGAATCTTCGCCTGTAAAGTCATTATTTCTGAGAATTTCAACCGTTCCAAAAAACTTGTCGCTTGTGCTTATAGGAGAGAAAAGACTGTCATAGCGCAAAACATCAAGGTCATATTTCAGTTTTTTATTTTTAATGTGCTTTTCTACTTTTAAATTTTTTACGGAAAGCTCAAAAGGAAGTTTTTTGGTTTCAAAAAGACTTTTGTATCCGATAATTACACGCATCTTCAGAGAATGCTCGAGCTTTTCAGAAATAGCCTGATTTGAATTGATTATCAAAGTGGCATCTTCAGGACCGTTCGTAATTAAACCGAGGCACAGACAAAAATTAAGACTTTTTTCCAGTCCCGTGTTCATTATTTTGATAAGTTTTGACTTATCCAAAGTGCCCGCAAGCTGTGAACTTGTGTTGTAGAGTACGTTGAGCTGATACAGGCTTCGTGCAAGTTCGCTGTTGTTGGTATAAAGGATATCGAGCAGTTTTTTAATTCTCAAATGGGCATTGACCGTTGCAATAAGAATACTGTCGTTGAAAGGCTTTATTATGTATCCGTCAGCACCTGCCAGAAGTTCTTCTGTCGGTGAGTCTTTGGATGTTAAGAGTATTATCTGAACATCCGATGCCTGCGTGTTTAACTTGAGCTTTTTGCATATGACGGAAGTATTTATACCGGCGCATGAAGTGTCAAGAATGGCAATATCCGGCAAAAATTCGTTCGTAACGTCATACGTTTCTTTTTCAGAAGATGCCGTTCTGACTTCGTAGCCCATTTCATCAAAAAGTTCGGCCAGTCTGCTGTCTTCAAATTTTTGTTCACAGATTATGAGTATTTTCGACATTTTTTTGCAGAATCTTTTATTATCCAGTTTAGCATGATAGGCGTAATGAGTAGTTAAAAAACTTGATTCTGATTTAAATGCTTAACGAGATTATTGAAGGATTGACTGTATATACAATTGTTGATACAATATACACAGAAGGATAATAAATATGCTTATAAACGGGTTCATTTGGGATAATGCCAATTTGGAGCATTTAGAACAGGCTCATCCACATTATGATATTAATCTGTTGGAAGAAATAGTTTTAACCTGTCCTAAACGATATATTGGCACTGACTCCAGAAATAATAAGGTCTATGCAGCTCAAAGAAATAAAATCACTGTCCTTTTTAACCATAGAAGCAACAGAGCAAGAATCTTCAGCTTAAGAATAAAATAAGGATGTCATTATGAGAAAGAAACAAGAATATACTAATCCTGATGAAGGTTTAAGTCTTTTAGAGAAAGCGGAACAACAATATGGAAGCTTTGAGAATATTCCGATAGTTGATTTTGCCATTGATATTGACCCTTCCAAATATAAAACCAAGTTAAAATCCATCAGATTAACTGAATATATTATTGAAGGTTTTGAAGAACTGGGTGATGAATACCGTGTAAAGCCTCAAACCTTAATCAAAGCTGTATTAGAAGAATTTTTAAACAAGAAATTGCCAAAAAGAAAACGCTTTGCGGAACAGTAGATATACGATATACAACTTAGAACAGGGTGTGTTTTGAGACAAATAATGTCTTTAGTTATCAGTTGACAATATTTCTTTATCAATTAACAATTGACTAAATCATAAGGTAATTAAAGATGACGGAATCAATAGACACAGCTGAAGATAAGATTTCTAATTCAGAACTAAAAAGAAGTTTGATAACAATATTTTCAGTAATAATTTTAGTATCACTACTATTTATGGTCTTTATACTGACTGAACCGACTGATAGGTTATATGGGTTATTGGCAATTATATTCAGCTTGTATTATGCAATCCGTGCAAGTATCTATGAGTATGTAAGTAATAATAAAGAACATAACATCCTAGCAAGTCTTTATGTGCACGTAAAAAATAATAAAGAATATGACAAGCTAGCAAGTCTTTATAAGTCTGTAAAAAATAATAAAGACTATAACAACCTAGCAAGTCTTTATGAGAAAGAATATAACAACCTATTACAAAAAATATTACTTAATCACTTGCCAGTAATAATACTTAATTATTTTACCAGTTTATCTGGCTTTATTGCACTGGCAATTGCATATAAGATTGCCTCATATTACAGTATCTTTAATGGTCAGATTTCAAATAATCTTGATTCTGGCACAGCATTAATACTGATATTTCTTTTCATTTGGGGGACTATAGGAATTTCCGGATGGATCCCACATTATATTATTAGGGCTCAAATCCCAAAATAAAGTTTGTAATTACAAAACACTAGATAGATTACCGTGTCGGGCTTTCTTTCCATTTAATGACCTTTTTTGTTTATTGGCAACGATTTTGCGATCCTGAATTAAATTCAGGATGACGGGGCGGAGCTTTATGAGGTCATTTCAAATTGGTCAGATGTTGAAAATCATCATTTGTAAAATCCAAATTTAAAACCATTTTGTCCAATAGCAATTTTTAACGCCATTCAGTTTTATATATGTTGTAATAATTTTGAAGAAAAACATGCAAAAAGTTTCTCTTTATCCAAATAATAATTCGGCTTATTTTATTAAGCCGAAAAATACAGTTTCTTTCGGCAAATTGAATGAAATAGATAAAAAGCTGATTGAAGATGCCCTGAAATGGGGAGTTGTCAAATACGGTCAGGGAACTTTTCAAGACGGAGTAAGACCTACTGTTTTCAGTGTTGAGGAATACAACATTTATGAGCTTTTGAACTCTATCAGAAAGCTTTCAAATGCCGTGTCAGTTCAAAACGCAAAAAGCATATCTTCCGCAGTCACAAAAATTATGGAATTTCACAAATCAAACAGGTCTATTGACAGTAATGTCATTATCAGAGACTGCTCCAATGTTTTAAATAAATGCAAAGATGCACTAAATTCTGCACCTCCTAAAAAAACTTCTTAATAAAAGTTAATATTGTATATATTACACTTAACTTTTTTTCAGCAATAGTCTATACTTAAAATTGAAGAGAAGAATAGATCATGATGGCAACAATTTTTTCAATTAAATTAAATCAGGCAAAACAGAACCAGCAGCAGAATTTTCGAGGGTCCTGCGGATAGTCCTGTTTAGATTTAATTTTAAAAAAGTTACAACCCGCAGACCATAAAAGGTAAGCGGGTTATTTTTTTTAGTATATTTTCAGGCACACAAAAAATGGTTACAAAAGCAGAAAAAACGAAAGGAGCGTGAAAAAATGAAACAGATAAAAAAAATCGAATAAAAAACAGTCTTTTTTGGAAAAAAGACTGCAAAAAAATCATCTTTATTAAAATTTACACCAGAATTTATGTTTTTTCAATAGTTTTTTTCAAAAAGATTATTTTTGTTGCGGTTTTTTAAGAAAATACTTTCAAAATCGAGATATTTTAATTCAAAAAACCGCGATTTCCGAAAAACACAAATTAATTTTTCAAAAGGAGAAGCAAAAAATGGTTGCGTATATTACAAAATTTATCAAAAAACTACGAATGCCTGCTTTTATAAGCGAATCAAAATACGGAAAAGAAATGAAACTCATTTTAGCCGCTTTAACCTCATCTTTGTTATCGGCAGTCCCTGCTTTTGCGCAAACTGCTCCGGCTGCCGCAATTGATACGGGAGATACTGCCTGGGTGCTAATTTCAACAGCATTAGTTATGATTATGACGCCGGGGCTGGCTTTATTTTACGGCGGAATGGTACGCCGTAAAAATGTTCTCGGCACAATAATGCAAAGTTTTATAGCCATCGGCTTAATTTCGATACTTTGGGTATTGTACGGTTACAGTCTGGCATTCGGTCCCGATATAGGACATTTTATCGGAAGTTTAAAATGGGCGGGACTGAACGGGGTTGGTTTGGAACCTAACACGGATTATGCCGCGACGATTCCGCATCAAGCGTTTATGATATTTCAAATGATGTTTGCGATAATTACCCCTGCTCTTATTACGGGCGCATTTGCCGAAAGGTTTAAATTCAAAACTTATTTAGTTTTTCTGGCATTATGGTTTACCCTTGTTTACAGTCCTATTGCCCATTGGGTATGGGGCATCGGAGGCTGGATAAGAAATATGGGAGCCCTTGATTTTGCAGGCGGGCTTGTAGTTCATATAAGTTCCGGTGTTGCCGCACTGGCAGCAGCAATTGTTGTAGGCAAGAGAAAAAATTATTCAAAAGAGCCCATGCCTCCTCATAACCTTGTTATGACCCTTTTAGGCGCCGCTTTGTTATGGTTCGGCTGGTTCGGATTTAACGGTGGAAGCGCCGTTGCATCAGGAGCTCTGGCAACATCAGCATTTGTAGTAACCCATATTGCAACTGCAGCAGCTGCAATGTCCTGGATGTTTGCAGAGTGGATGCACAGAAACAAACCCACCGTGCTGGGAGCCGCTTCGGGCGCCGTAGCAGGACTGGTTGCAATCACTCCGGCTTCAGGCTTTGTAGGTCCTATGCCGGCATTAATAATAGGTCTTGTTGCAGGCGTAATATGCTATATTGCAGTTAATCTGAAAACTAAACTCGGATACGACGATTCATTGGATGCAGTTGGTGTTCACGGAATCGGCGGAACATGGGGCGCAATAGCAACAGGGTTATTTGCAACGGTTGCCATTAACCCTGCTGGCAGAAACGGCTTGTTTTACGGTGACAGCTCATTACTGGTTACTCAGCTGATTAGCATTGCCGCATCATGGGCTTATGCGTTTATAGTTACTTTCATCCTGTTAAAAATCCTTGATGCAACGATGGGATTGAGAATCAGCGAAGAAGAAGAAACAGACGGACTTGATTTGTCTCAACATGGTGAAAGAGGCTATACATTCTAAAAACCAGTTTTAATGTCATTCTCAGCGTAGGCAAAGCCGTAGCGTGAGAATCTGTAATAATACTTTTTAGAGATCCTCACGTTCGCTAACGCTCACTGAGGATGACAATAAGAAAGAAATACCAAACCTGAAAGGAGATGCCATGAAAAAAATTGAAGCTATAATAAAGCCGTCAAAATTGGATGATGTGAAAGTTGCCCTGAATGAAATCGGGATACAGGGTATGACGGTAACCGAAGTTAAAGGCTTTGGCAGGCAGAAAGGGTTCACGGAATTCTACCGCGGCGCCGAATATGACATAGCCTTTATTCCAAAGACAAAAATTGAAATTGTCGTAAAAGATGAAAGTCTTAATAAAGTCCTGACAGCAATAATCGATACGGCAAAAACCGATAAAATGGGCGACGGAAAGATTTTTGTATATTCTCTCGACGAAGTAATCCGCATACGCACCGGAGAGAAAGGCGACGCAGCCATTTAGACTCTCAATACATGACCTCCTTTTTCGCCGAAGGAGGTCTTTTTTTTAATCTTTAATACTAGACTATATTTTTATCAGGGACAGTTCTATAATGCACTTTAAATCTCCTGCATAATGCTTTCAAAATAGCTTCCGCTTCAATTTTTTCCGGAGAGTTTAGGATACCGTTAAATATTTCTATAACAAGAGCCTTGCTTTTAGGTAATTCCCTTATGTCAATTCGTTCTTGTTCCATAATCGACATTAAAACATTATCGTCAGGCAAGCTATTGAGCAATTGCAACAAATTTTTCGCTTCAGTTTCGCACTTAACAGGATTAAGTCTAATTGCTTTAAAACTTTGTTGTCTTTGGTTGCAGTTAATAGAATTGATTTGCATTTTTCATACTTTCTTATTTGCTGTTACATTGTTATAAAACATGAGAATTTCAAAAATTGCCAAATTTTTAAAATTTTAAAAAAATAATCTTTAAAAAATCAGTGGATTTACTTCTTTGTCAGGAATTATTTCAAAATTAATTTTCAATTTATTAAATAATCTTGTTAAAGCTTTTTCAATTGTTGTTTTTGAACTGCTGTTACAAACTGCTGCATCAGGTTTTACTGCAAAACTTACTGTATCTTGAAGCATATCTCTGGCAATAATGATTTTTCTGTTGCGAATAAAAGGCAAAAGCCAGTTGTCACCTTTAACTGATGCCCACATTTGAGGTAATTTTTCACTTTGCCCCGTGATTCTAAAACCCTGAAAATTCTGCTGTTTTTGGTTTGAAATAATTGAATTCACTCTCATCAAATTTTCTCCCGCTAATTTTGTTCTAAAATTTAAAAACCCGTAAAAATAAAAGTTGCTATTAAATCTATAAATATTTGTAAAAAACTTTCATTTTTAACTAAAAAATAAATATAATAAACCCCTTGACCAGTTTAAATCCTGCTAAAAAAATGTTATTATAATAATAAGAAGCATTAAATTTAAAACCTTAACAAAAGGAGAAGTTATGCCTTCGGTTCCGGATTTCTTGGTCAGGCGTATTTACAAAAAAGGGAGTTTGAGAGAAACGGAAGTCGGAATTTCTTTTGATTTAAAAAATATCCTTGCCACGGGAGCGATTGCGGGCATCAATTTTATAAAAGTTAATGATGAAGTTTATGAAACTACTTCAATACATATAGTAACCGAGAATATTTCGACGTCGGCGGGACAAATTAACGAAAAAAATCCTCTGTTAGTTAAGCTAAATCAGGAAATAACCTGTTTTCTCGAAAATGCCAAAGGGCTAAAAACCGGCTTGAATAAGATTATAGTTGAGCTTATCAGCCTTGATATCGGCTGTGTTCAGGTCAGCTTGACGGAAGTGATTTAATTATATCTTTCGAATTAAAAGATGAAGGCTCAAAAAGAGTTTTGTAATTTTGCATCAGCCACTTTTTGCCTCCGTTATCGTAGAGTGTCCTTTTTTCTTTATCGTTAAGGATTGAAAAAATAACGGTAACTTTTTTGAAAATTTCTTCGCAAATTTTGGATTCGTCTATTGGCCAGTCATTCTTCCTGTCAGGATGCCATTTAAAAGCTATCTTTTCATAAGCTTTTTTTATTTCCCGTTCGGTTGCCTTTGGGGAAACTTCAAAGGCTTGGTATAGCGATTTTCTCATTAAACTCAAAAATCTTTCCGCGTCTTTCTTTAAGTCGATATTTTTAGTATCTACCGAAAAATGAGGAGGATGATACATCTTTTTTATTTCATTTGGCATTTCTCTGCCCGCATATTTGTATTTGTAATAAACATCTCCGTATTTTTCCAGCATAAGAATTAAACTTTGGGCTAATTCAAAGGTTTCATGGAACATCGGATCTTTTTCGACGTTAATATAATTCTTTAAAACATCAAACAAAGGTTTAGATTCTTTTGCGTCTAAATATCTGTATACTCCCATCATAACAATATTTTTGGTTAATCCGTTATCATCTTTCAGCAAAAGTTCTGCGCAAGCAGCAACTTTATCATCTGAATAAGATTGTTTTGTAAGAATTTTCTGAATAATTCTGGCTGCTTCCTGCCTGATATATTCATCATCATCTTTCGCCGCGTTTTCAACTATATCGAGAACTTGAGGAACGGCGTTTTTGTACTGCATAAAATGACCTGACATATAAAGGGCGCTTCCCCTGTACTCAGAATTTTTGTTATTAAAAACTTCCGCTAATATTTCCAGTACATCTTTTCTAACATCCGCATATTTTCGAAGCTCGCACAAACAGGCAGATTCAAATATTTTTTCTTCAACTGCAGGATTTTTTGTCTTAATAAGTTTTTTAATAATTTCCACAAATGCTTTTCGCGCTTCTTTATCGGAAGCATAAACTTTGACGGCCTCCAGATTTTTAACGCCGATATTTTTGTTGCTGCTTAGAACTGCCTCTTCCATAGATTTCAAAGCAGCATCGAGAATATTTAGCGAAGTTCGTATTTTTTTCGGTTCGACTTTTATAACCGCTAAACCTGATGAAAACGCAATTTCCTTGCTTTTGTGATTGTTATTAGGAAAGTTCGGATTTCGTTTCAATAATGATTTGTTATTAATGTTTTGTGCAAAAAAATTTATTTTCATATTTATACCTGCCTGCATGATTTAAAACAAAAGAAGAAAAAAGTTGCCTGTATTTTCTAAAAATATTGTTTTGGCTGTTAGAGCCCCCCTTCCCCATATTGCCAAACAGGCATTATAATAGTTGTTAGTATCCTAAAATATGGCAAAGAATGAAGAAAAGAGGATTTTTCAGAGCCGGATTTTCAGAATTGCTTGCAGAAAAGGTTTCTTCGATTGAGGAAGCCGCTAAGTCTTTCAAAAAAAATCTTAATCACGAAAAAACCGATGAAGTTATCCTCTATAATCTTGTTAACAGACGTGAAACTCTTACAGACCTTGTTGAAGCAATAGACTCTGACGATAAAAACCTGATTACGCTAAAGGGATTTCAGGGTACAGGTAAAACAGGACTTCTTAAATCTGTTAAAAGCGGTTTTGAAGAAAATGTGCTGTTTTTTTACTATCAATGCAGCATAATTACAAATCTTGACGATATTATTCTCTCTTTGTACTCATTCATGGTCAATTCTTTTGTAAAAGGGGAGCTTAGTCCGCGATTTGCAAAGGTTTCGCGTGATAAACCCATTGACGAAAAGCTCATTACGATTTTGAACAATACCAAAACACCGATATTGATTGTTATAGACAATTTCGAAAACATTGTCGAAGAAGACCTGACAATTGTTGATAACGAAATTTTTAAGTTTTTCAGCTTTCTGCTATCTCTTGACAATATAAAACTTGTTCTCTCGGGACGCAAACTTCCTGTGAGACTGACTTTTTCTGACAGTACAAGAATACACAACGTAAAAATACTTGGACTTGAAGAGGAACCATCCGTTTATATTCTCAAAAACGGCGGAATTAAAGGTTCTGATCAGCTTATGTTTCAAGTATTCCAAGCTTCAAGAGGATATCCCGAAAGTTTGAAACTTTTTATAACAGCCGTTAAAGTACTCAATACATCGGCATTTGATTTGTTAAAAGACTTTTCGGGATTTAAAGAACCTTTTGAAGAGTATCTGGCTAAAAAAATCTATGCTTATATGCCGAAGCATTTCAGAAAGATTACCCGATTCTTTGCCTCAGTAAGGCATCCTTTAAAAACAAGCGCGCTTGAGCAGACGGAACTTTTTGAAAACAGCTCTGACGTCCTTCAATATCTTTCTTCAAGAATGATTTTGACCTTCGAGGATAACTATTATTATATGAAGGATTTTTTCAAAAAAATCGTCTATGCCGCTATGCTGGATAATGAAAAAATCTATATTCACAAATATTTGAACGAACTCTATATAAGAGAAGAAAGCAAAAAACTCT
>CAZEDP010000022.1:0-13113 GCA_964511035.1 uncultured Gammaproteobacteria bacterium | reverse complement strand
CTATCTCGGATATTCTTCTCATTACGCAAGCATGAGAAAGTTTTTCGCCCAAATATTCTTCTCTCAAATCCGCATGGGCATCAAACTGAATAACCGCAATATCGGGGTAAACTTTAACGTATTCCTTAATTATCGGGAAAGTTATAAGATGTTCTCCGCCAGCCACAACTAGTCTCTTTTTGCATGAAAGCACTTCTTTGGCGGCATTTTGGATTATATCCATTACTTTTTGAGTATTTCCGAACGGCAAATCCAGATCACCTGCATCGTAAAAAGAAATATCTTCAAGGTCGTTTTTTAAATACGGAGAATAACTTTCAATTCCGATTGAACAGGTCCTGATTGCCTGCGGAGCAAAACGGGTTCCGGGTCTAAAAGAACAGGTATTGTCAAAAGGAATGCCTATCAGCACCGTATCGGATTTTTCAAAATCCTCGCAGGAACAAAGCCAGTTTTTAGACAAAAAGGGTAATTTCAACATTTTGCGGAACCCTTAGCATATACCATCGCTTTTACAAAGTTGGGAAGAGCAAAGCATGCCCTGTGAATTTCTTTATTATAGTATTTTGTGGTTTTTTCGATTTCAAGTATTCTTCTTTCCTCAATGCTGTCAAAATTATTTATGGTTTCATAACAGAAAGCCCAGCTCCAATATCCGCCCGGATATGTCGGGATAGGAGCAGTGTAGGCATGGACTTTGGGAAATACCTTGTTTAAAAGCGAGTAAATCAGCTTTATTTCACGTTGATTGTATATCGGAGATTCGCTTTGAGCAGCCATTATACCGCCTTTTTTTAGTGCCAATCGGACGTTTGTATAAAACTCTTCAGTAAATAAGCCTTCTCCGGGCCCCATTGGATCTGTGGAATCTATGATGATAATATCAAAAGCTTCTTTTTGACCGGATATGTATTCAATGCCGTCTCTTACAAGGATTTTGACTTTCGGATTATCAAGGGCGCCCGAAATTGACGGAAGGTATTTTTTGGAAGTTTCAATTACTTTTCCGTCTATTTCGCATAACACAACTTCTTTAACACAAGCGTGTTTGAGAATTTCTCTGACCGCGCCGCCATCACCTCCGCCTATAACAAGAATATTTTCGGGGTTAGGGTGACTTAGCAGGGGAACATGAGTTATCATTTCGTGATAAATAAATTCATCCTTCTCCGTTGTCATCATTAAACCGTCAAGAAGCAATGCTCTGCCAAACGCTTCCGTTTCAATAACATCGATTTTTTGAAATTCTGAAACATCGTGAAAAAGCGTTTTACCTACTTTTAAAGCAAGTCCGGCTTTATTATCGTATTTTTCGGTATACCATAAATCAAGCGTCACGTTATTTTCCTTTATCGTTATTAATTACGTTTATAAAATATACAATAAAAAGACTCCCGAGTCAGGAGTCTTTTTTATATTTATTGCAAGATTGCTGTTATTCAATCGTAAAATCAGGCGAACCGAAAAGACCTTCGATTTCTTCCAAAATTGCCGACGGTTTTCTTGCAGCCGCTCTTGAATAACGCTGTCTTTCCTGTTCTTCTTTTTCTTCCGATGCATGGCTTAAATGATAGAAACCGGTACCTGCAGGAATAAGTCTGCCGATGATAACGTTTTCTTTTAAGCCTCTTAACTGATCTTTTTTGCCTTCCACTGCTGCTTCGGTAAGAACTCTCGTGGTTTCCTGGAAACTTGCCGCAGAAATAAAGCTGTCAGTATTAAGACTGGCTTTTGTTATACCGAGAAGGACCGGATGATACGTTGCCGGTATCTGTTCTTCGACCAGCTCGTTGTTTTTTGTTTCCAAAGTGTGGAGCTCAACGAGTTCGCCCGGAAGAAGGTTTGTATCACCGGAATCATCGACTTTAACTTTTTTGGTCATCTGCCTGACTATAACTTCAACGTGCTTATCGGCAATTTCAACGCCCTGCGAACGGTAAACTCTTTGAACTTCGTCAACAAGGTACTGTTGAACTTCGGCAACGCCTCTGAGCCTGATTACATCGTGCGGGTTCAAAGGTCCGTCAGTTAAAGCCTGTCCTTTAGTGATTTTTTGTTTATCCGAAACGATGACGTTCGAATCAACCGGTATTTTTATTTCATGTCTGCCTGTTTCCGCAGCAATGAAGAGCCTTATCGCATCTTCTTCGTACTCAAGTTCGACATCTCCGTCTTCTTCAGCGACAATAGCGCTTTCTTTCGGTTTTCTTCCCTCAAGAAGCTCTTCAACTCTCGGAAGACCCTGAACGATGTCCCCTGTTTTCTGTCTTTCAAAAACAAGTGTTGCGAGCAAATCGCCTCTTTGTACAAGGCTTTCGCTGTCGACCTGAAGCTGCGTTCCCGGACTGATTAAATAAGGTCTGCCTATAACAAGAGTAATTGATTTATCGTCAAAACTGACTACTCTGCCGGAAATACCGGAAGATTGACCGCCTTCGGTTATAACTTGATCAATCTTGATGAAATCATCAATCTCAACTATCGGCTTGCTCTTAATTTTAATTACTTCCTGATTATCCGGTGAGATAAGAAGAAGCCTTCTTATTTCTTTTTCTTTGTCTTCTTTCAAGCTGACTCTTCCGTTATTTCTTGCAAGAACCTGAGTTTTTGCAACCGGAGTCTTAGGCTCGATTACCTGTCCTTCTTCAACAAGGAGTTCAGTTTGAAGAGAGGTTTTTTCTCTTGAAGTATTGTCAACTTCTCTTCTGATAATAAGATTTTCCAGAACAACTATTTTAATGTTTTGCTTATCAGATTCGACTTTGTCTTTGAACTCAACAAGTCCCTTAAGATGAGCAAGATATCCCTGCATTTGAAGCACAAGACTCGTTCTGGTAAGACTTGCTCCTTCAATGTTTCTGATTCTGCTTCCGTCTCTGTACTGAAGCTGAGTTACAGGTGTTATATCAATGAGCTCTTCTTCTGTCGAAGCAAACTTAATGGAAACTTCTTTCGGAGCTATATCAAATTCCTGTATGGGACGAAGAAGAATTTCACCTTTTTCTTCTTTAAGTTCGGGTTCCACCTCGAATTCATCTTCAATATCTTCTATTTCGAATTCATTGATACCGAATTTGTTTGACGACATAAATGTTACCATGCAGCGCTCTTTGGCCTTAATGCCGGGGGCGACTGCCGTGCCTTTATTGATTATTTCGCCGTCTTCTACCTTAAGCTGACTTATATCATCAATTTTATGAAGCTGGCCCGGACGAACAATGACTTCATGAATAATGTCATTGTACTCTTTAATCTCGATAATACCGTCCGTAGAAACCCTGACATCTTTTACAACTTCTGTACCTGCTGTAACGTAGGTACCCGATTCAACCATTTTAAGGCTGGAATCCTTGCTTATTTGATGTATCTCTTCAGGAATAAAGATTACTTTTCCGGGTTTTGTAATTATGTGGTTTTCATCAATCTCAACGCCGGCATATTTGATTTCACCGCTTGTTGTAACGGTGTTTTCTTCGTTAATAAGCTCGGCAATAATCATTCCGTTTTCAACAACGGTATCAACGGGGGACTTAACGACATATGTCTCGCCGGTTTTATCGACTTTCCACAAAAGTTCTTTTTTGGTTTGTTCCAGCGAAGCATTCTTGGGAACGATAGAAGCAATAACAATTGTCAGTTCTTTTCCTTTGACAATTTTTCTTATTTTGGTTTTGCCTGCGCCTGATTCTTTAATTTCCAAATCAGCACTGTATTTAACTTCTCCGCCGTGTTCGCATAAACTTATTGTTTCAGCCAGGATATCTCCTTTGCTGATTTCCTGATTGTTTTTAACTTTAATTTTTGAACCGCCCGGCAAATTATATACATCGCCCGAAAGTACCCAGACTTTGCCGCCCTTGTTTGCAGTTCTGCTGATGTTGCCTTGTCTGTCACGTTTTTCGTCAACAGAGAAGCCGTCAAAAACAACTTTTCCGCTTATATCGGAAGTAATATCCTTTGTGGCTTTTTCAGTTAAACGGCCTGCTTCACCTCGAGTTAAACCCGGTTCAAATTCAGCAATAGCAGTACCTTTTTTAACTGTTTCACCTGATTTGACAAATATTGTCGCACCATAAGGAACCTTATAAGAATGCGCCTTGCCTTTTTTGTCTTCTACCTGAATAGTTCCGTCTTTAACACTGACTTCTACTTCGTTACCGTGACGGGTCCTTACTTCTCTTGTTAAAAGTTTGGAAATAATTTTACCTTCAACTTCAGATTTTATTTGTCTGACGTTAGAAGCTCCTTTAAATACGCCGCCGGTATGGAATGTTCTCATAGTAAGCTGCGTTCCGGGTTCCCCGATACTTTGTGCGGCAATAATGCCGATTGCTTCGCCAATATCAACGATTTTATTGCTTGTTAAAGCCCATCCGTAACATTTCTGGCAAATACCGTATTCAAGATCACAAGTAAGAGCCGATCTTACTTTAACCTTTTTTATACCTTCCTTAACTATAAGTTCAACATGATCTCTGTTAAGAAGGGTGTCCGCCGGCACTATAACAGTTCCGTCTTTATCTTTTATATCTGCCACGTTCGTTCTTCCGAGTAAACGTTCTTCAAGAGTTACATAGACTTTATCACCTTCTGAAATAGCCGACATTTCAATACCGTTAGAAGTCTTACAGTCAGAATTTCTGATAATAACATCTTGTGCAACGTCAACGAGTCTCCTTGTAAGGTAACCCGAGTCGGCAGTTTTGAGAGCCGTATCAACAAGACCTTTTCTGGCTCCGTAACTGGAAATAATATATTCAGTAACGTTTAAACCTTCTTTAAAGTTTGATTTAATCGGCAAGTCAATAATCTGTCCCTGTGCGTCTGCCATCAAACCACGCATTCCGACAAGCTGACTAACCTGACTTATATTACCTCTTGCACCGGAGAATGCCATCATATAAACGGGATTTAATCTGTCAAAATTCTCAACAACGATTTGCGTGAGTTTTTCCGTTGTTTCGCTCCAAGTGTCAATAACTTTAGTATATCTTTCTACTTCGGTTATTTCACCCTTAAGATAACGCTGGGTTGCTTTATCGATTTCTTCCTCGGCACTTCTGAGCAAATCTTTTTTAGTTTTCGGAACGTCAAGGTCATCGATTGAAATTGTTGTTCCCGCCTTAGTTGCGTATCTGAAACCGAGATCTTTTAATATATTCGCTAAATACGCAGTTTTTGCCGTACCGTATTCAAGGAAAATTTTTGACAAAAACTGGTTTAAGGCTTTTTTATTCATAACTGTATTTATGAATTCTACTGATTTTTTCGGATTTTTTTGTAAGACACTCATAATCTTAAACCTACCTCACTAAATTTTATGCGCTTAATATAGCGTTGCGAACCGCTTCGTTAAAAATGATTTTTCCGGGCGTGGTAACTATTTTTTCACCCTTTTCATCGCGAACCGATATCTTTGAGTGAAGTTTAACCACACCGACTTCATACGCAGAAATGACATCACTAAAGTTTAAGAAATGCCTTTCAATTTCTTTATCTTCTTTTGGATCGATAGTCAGATAGTAAATTCCAAGAACCATATCCTGTGAAGGAGTAATGACCGGTTTTCCCGTCGCGGGCAAAAGTATGTTATTTGTTGCCAGCATCAGCATACGGGCTTCTGTTTGCGCTTCTATTGAAAGCGGCACATGGACAGCCATTTGGTCACCGTCAAAGTCAGCGTTGAAAGCTGTACAAACCAGAGGATGCAGCTGAATAGCTCTACCTTCAACGAGAACCGGCTCAAATGCCTGAATTCCGAGTCTGTGAAGGGTTGGCGCTCTGTTCAGCATTACCGGATGCCCTTCAATGACCTCTTCAAGAACGTCCCAAACAACGTTTTCAGCTCTTTCTATTTTCTTCTTGGCTGATTTGATGTTTTGGACAATGCCCCTTTCGATAAGTTTGTTAACTACAAAAGGTTTGAAAAGCTCAAGAGCCATTTCCTTCGGCAAACCGCACTGATGCAGTTTAAGCCTCGGACCGACTACAATAACGCTTCTTCCTGAATAGTCAACTCTCTTTCCGAGGAGGTTCTGTCTGAAACGTCCTTGTTTACCTTCGATTATGTTGCTCAGGGATTTTAAAGGTCTGTTATTTGGTCCTATTACGGTTCTGCCTCTTCTTCCGTTGTCTATTAAAGCATCAACAGCTTCCTGAAGCATTCTTTTTTCGTTTCTTACGATTATTTCAGGAGCTCCCATTTCGAGGAGTCTTAAAAGTCTGTTATTTCTGTTAATTACTCTTCTGTATAGGTCGTTTAAATCACTTGTGGCAAAACGACCGCCATCCAACTGAACCATAGGTCTCAAGTCAGGAGGGGTGACCGGAAGAGTTGTCATAACCATCCAAGTGGCATCAGTATTACTTGCAATAAGAGACTCAACAAGACGAAGCCTCTTAATTAACTTAGCCCGTTTTTGAATGGAACTGCCGACAGTTTCAAGTTCCTGCTTGATTTCTTCCATCAAAGCCTTCATGTCAACTTCGGAAAGAAGTGTTTGAATAGCTTCAGCTCCAATGGAAACCTTTAATCCGCAGTCGGGGTGTTCTGTCATGTATGTGTCATATTCTTCTTCTGTAAGTAATTGTGCCTTTTTGAGATCACTTTCACCGGCATCAACAATTATATAGTTGTTGAAATAAATAACCTGCTCAAGGTCTCTGAGCGTAATGTCAAGCAAAAGACCCATATAGCTAGGGATTCCTTTGAGGAACCATATGTGCGTAACGGGCGCCGCCAGTTTAATGTGTCCCATTCTGTGACGTCTGACTTTGCTGTCGGTGACTTCGACTCCGCATCTTTCGCAGATTATGCCTTTATGCCTTACTCTTTTGTATTTGCCGCAGTAACATTCCCAATCTTTTGAAGGTCCGAAAATTCTTTCGCAGAACAGACCGTCTCTTTCGGGTTTTAATGTCCTGTAATTGATTGTTTCAGGCTTGGTTACCTCGCCGTATGACCATTTCATTATTCTATCGGGAGAGGCTATCCCGATACGTATATAGTCAAAATAATCTATACTTGTAGACAATTTATATTCTCCCTCTTGTTATTCCAATTGAACACCTAGTAAACGCTATATATTAATCGGTGAATGCACCGGGGGTTTGGAAAAAGTTAATATTCAAAAGTTCTGAATCAATGTCGCTGAGTGTACGTTTTGGCGCTGATTTTCTCATATCATCTGTATCTGTCATTAAATCAACTTCCATTCCGCCTTTCTTAGCAACAGTAATATCCAAACCAATACTCTGAAGCTCTCTTACAAGAACTTTAAAGGATTCGGGGATACCCGGTCTTTGGAGGTTTTCACCTTTAACTATTGATTCATAGGCTCTGCTTCTACCGTTAACGTCATCAGACTTAATGGTAAGCATTTCCTGTAAAGTATAAGCCGCACCATATGCTTCAAGCGCCCATACTTCCATCTCTCCGAACCTTTGACCGCCGAATTGTGCTTTTCCTCCAAGAGGCTGCTGAGTAACAAGACTGTAAGGACCTGTGCTTCTTGCATGAATTTTGTCATCGACAAGATGAACAAGTTTCATAAGATATATAGTCCCGACAGACACTTTCTGGTCAAATGACTCACCGGTTCTGCCGTCATATAAAACAGCCTTACCGTTCTCATCAAGCCAATTTATATTTTCTGCTTCAATCGCATCATTAACTTCAGAAAGCGTAGATGTTTCAGAAGCATCCTCGCCGAACATTTCATCAAATGCGGGTACTTCGTAATATTTACCGTTAAGGTACGAAGCCAGACCGAGATAAGTTTCATATGTTTGTCCGACGTTCATACGGCTGGGAACTCCGAGAGGATTGAGTACTATGTCAACCGGAGTACCGTCAGGCAGGAAAGGCATATCTTCTTTCGGGAGAATTTTTGAAATAATCCCTTTGTTTCCGTGCCTTCCGGCCATTTTATCGCCGACGCTAATCTTACGTTTCTGTGCAATATAAACTCTAATGACAGTATTTGCGCCCGGAGGAAGCTCATCGCCTTTTTCACGGTCGAAGACCTTAACGTCAACTACTCTTCCTCCCTCACCGTGAGGAACTCTTAAGCTGTTATCACGAACGTCGCGCGCTTTTTCAGCAAATATGGCTCTGAGCAGTTTTTCTTCGGGCGGATGTTCGGATTCCCCTTTTGGAGTTACCTTACCAACCAGAATATCATCCGCATAAACTCTGGCACCTACTCTTACTATGCCCCGTTCATCGAGATGTCTTAAACTGTCTTCGCTTACGTTCGGAACTTCTCTCGTAATTTCTTCCGGTCCGAGTTTTGTGGTTCTTGCGTCAATTTCGAGTTTTTCTATATGAATACTTGTAAACACGTCATCATGCACAAGTCTGTCACTTATTAAAATTGCGTCCTCGAAGTTATAACCTTCCCAAGGCATAAATGCAGCCAGAACGTTTCTTCCCAGCGCAAGTTCGCCGAACTCGGTCGCGGCTCCGTCAGCAATAGCATCGCCTTTTTTAACATTCTGCCCTGCTGTGACTATTGGTCTTTGGTTTAAACAAGTATCCTGGTTGCTTCTCAGATACTTCATCAAAGCATATTTATGCGATTTTCCGGCAGAATCCCTTATTTGAATTTCATCGCCGGTTACTCTTTCAATAACCCCTTCATGATGAGCTAAAAGAACCATACCGGAGTCTCTTGCTGCTCTTTTTTCCAGTCCGGTACCTACAACCGGTCTTTGGGCTCTTAAAAGAGGAACTGCCTGACGCTGCATGTTAGAACCCATTAATGCTCTGTTCGCATCGTCGTGCTCAAGGAACGGAATAAGAGCAGTACCGATAGATACAATCTGAATCGGTGACACACCGACGTAGTCAACTTTTTTAGTTTCGCAAAGAGTAAATTCGCTTCTGTAACGTGCAGGTACATACTCTGTTGCAATAGTTCTGTCAGCTTTTAAGTTTAAATCGCCGGGCGCAACTCTGAAATCATCTTCTTCATCAGCGCTCAGATAATGTATTTCTTTTAACACCCTTCCTTCTTTCGCAACAAAGTAAGGTGTTTCAATAAATCCGTATTCGTTAACTCTCGCAAAAGTACTCAAACTTCCGATTAAGCCGGCATTCGGTCCTTCAGGAGTTTCAACCGGGCATATTCTTCCGTAATGACTCGGGTGAATATCTCTAACCGCAAAACCTGCTCTTTCTCTGGCCAGACCGCCGGGTCCGAGAGCAGATATCCTTCTTTTGTGAGTTAATTCAGCCAACGGGTTTGTTTGGTCCATGAACTGAGACAGCTGTGATGAACCGAAGAATTCTCTGATTGCGGCTGTCAGAGGCTTAGTATTCAAGAGGTTTGTAGGACTAAGAGTCTCTGCATCCTGCAAAGTCATTCTTTCTTTTACAATTCTCTCGAGCCTTGTAAGACCTATTCTGAACTGGTTTTGAAGAAGTTCGCCTACCGAGCGAATTCTTCTGTTGCCTAAATGGTCGATATCATCAATTGAACCTTCATCATAGGTCAGGTTTATGAGGTATTCAACCGCTGCAACAATATCATGAACAGACAAAGTTCTTTGAATTTCGGGCAGGTTTAAACCCAGTTTTTTGTTGAGTTTATATCTGCCGACTTTGCCTAAATCATATTTCTTTTCGTCAAAAAATCTGCTCTCGATGATAGTTCTTCCGCCGGCTGCACTTGCGGGATCGCCGGGTCTCAGTTTTTTATAAACTTCGATTAAAGCTTCTTCCGATGTTTTAGTTGTATCTTTATCCAAAGTTTTCTTTAAAAATTCAGCGTGGCGGAAAACTGTTTCAAGCTCTGTCGGACTGAGCCCCAGAGCTTTCAGGAATGTTGTGGCAAGAATTTTTCTGTTTTTATCAATTCTTACATAAACAACATCGTTAATATCCGTCTCTATCTTAAGCCATGCTCCTCTGTTAGGAATAAGCGTAGCATTATACAAACGTTTTCCGGTCGGAGCAATCTCTCTTTTAAAATATATTCCGGGTGATCTTACTATTTGGCTGACGATAACCCTTTCGGCACCGTTAACAATAAACGTGCCTTTTTCAGTCATGTTAGGTATTTCGCCGATAAATACTTCTTGTTCTTTAATTTCACCTGTATCACGGTTAATCAGACGCATCATTACACGAAGCTGCTTTGAATATGTAGCATCGTGAATTCTGGCTTGATCTACCGTATATTTAGGGTTATCAAAAGTGTAATTGGATAAAAAATGTAATTCCAACCTGCCGGTATAGTCTTTGATTGGAGAGAAAGATAAAAGTTCTTCTTTCAGTCCTTCCTTCAAAAACCACTCGAACGATTTCTTCTGGATTTCACTTAAATCGGGTAATTCCGCCAATCTGGAAACCGACGTCCCCTTTGGCGTAGTACGTTCAATGTATTGTTTAGACATCAACAACCTCGCGCGCTATGTGGTTACTTTATATAATTAATTGCAATAAGATGCTTAAAAGCATACAAAAATACTAATCTCATAGTATGACAAAAAAAACTGAAGTCAAGGACAGAAGAAACGGTGTTTCTTTGTCCTTAACATGTTTTATTAAATTTTTATCACAGTAATATTAATCAAAGTATCCTTAAAAAATCTATTAACCATTAAGGGAGTTACTTGATTTCTACTGTTGCACCCTGAGCTTCAAGTTTTGCTTTGATTTCTTGAGCTTCTTCTTTCTTAACGCCTTCTTTAATCGGCTGAGGAGCATTATCTACAAGATCTTTTGCTTCTTTCAAACCAAGTCCGGTAAGAGCTCTGACTTCTTTAAGTACGTTAATTTTGTTTGCGCCGACGCTTGCAAGGATAACATTTACATCTGTTTCTTCAGCTTCTTCAGCCGGAGCTGCTGCTGATGCAACTGCTGCAACTGCTACTGGAGCTGCTGCGGAAACGCCGAATTTTTCTTCCATTGCTTTTACTAATTCTGCTGCTTCAAGCAGGGTTAAACTTTCAATCTTTGAAAGGATATCGTCGATAACTGTACTCATTTTCTTCTCCTTTTTCCTTTATCTGTTAACTATGCTGATTCTTTCTGTTTTCTTACAGCGTCCATAGCTGTTACAAGAGCTCTTGCAACACCGCTTACGGTATTTACAAGACCTGTCGCAGGTGAATTTATGCTGCCGAGCATTTTTGCGTAAAGTTCTTCTTTGCTCGGAAGCTCTGCTAGTTTTGCTACATCCTTTGCCGAAAATACTCTTCCGTCAAGGACAGCGCCTTTGATTTCTGATTTCTTCGCTTTTTTAATAAAAGCTGTAAGGATTTTAGCAGGCGCGACCTGATCTCCAAAGCCGACAGCCAATGCCGTAGGACCTTCGAGAAGCTCCTCAAGCGCCGCAAAATTTGTGTCTTTCACGGCAATTTTCGCCAGAGTATTTTTTACTACCGAAAAATCAGACTGTTCTTTTTGAAGTTCCCTTCTCAGAGCAGTAATTTCGGCTACCGACAAACCTCTGTAATCGGTAACAATTGCCACTTTAGCTTTTGCCATCGTTTCCTTAATAGCTTCTATCTTCTCATTTTTGAAGGCTTTTGTTGCCATCTTGATTATCACCTCCATTAAAAAAATTCTGCTTCACACTTCCGCAGAACTTCTCAAATTCCAAAATTCCAAAACAGGAACTTTAATTAATTTCAGTTTTCTTACCTCGGTCGGCTGTTAATGGTGCTTTTGGGCTCTTTAACAATTAAATACATGATACCGACTGTCTGCGGTCGTTTTTTAACTTTAACAAAAGGGAAAAATAAAATCAACAGGTTCGGATTCCAAGAAAATTAAAAACAAAAGAGAGTAGTCAATAAGCCGGGTTCTGTAAGCGGTTTAACGCTTTGATGATCATCTGTCTCGACTGTACATTTCTGCACAGCTCAAGCGGTTTACTCGGGAAAAGCGGGCAGCTTATGTTCCCATTTTAACCTTGCACCGGTCGGGGTTTACCTGGCCGATACCTCTCGGTATCGCCGGTGGTCTCTTACACCACCGTTGCACCCTTGCCTGTTCCGAAAAACGGTCATCGGCGGTCAACATTTCTGTGGCACTATCCTCACAGTCACCTGCACCGGACGTTATCCGGCGACCTGCCCTGCGGTGCCCGGACTTTCCTCAAACCAATAAGGTTCGCGATCATCTTGACTGCTCTCTTTGTAATATAATTTTAATATAAAAAAACACAAGTTTCACTGCAATAAAAACAAAGGTTTAAGTACAAATGGCAGGTTATTCATTCAGTTCAAAGGATGAGAAAGAAAGTTTTATCAAGGACATGTTCGAAGGTCTTGCTCTTAGCTATGACATGATGAATGATTTTATAAGTCTAGGGAGGCAAAAATCAATTAAAAAAGCCTTTTTAGCCTTAATTCCCATAAAAGAAAATTCTAAAATTCTTGACGTTTGCAGCGGAACCGGTGACATGGCAATATTCCTTGCAGACAAACACGGTGAAAAAATAAGCATAACGGCAACGGATTTTTCCTGTAATATGCTCAAGATTGCAAAGAAAAGAGCTCAACAATACAAAAATATAAGTTTTGCCGAGGCTAATTTATTAAACCTGCCGTTTGAAAATGAAAGTTTTGATGCAGTTATTACAAGTTTCGGGCTCAGAAACGTTGCTGATATTGATAAAGCTGTTTCAGAAATGGTTCGCGTGACAAAAAAAGGGGGGTATGTTGCCAGCCTTGATTTGGGAAAACCCAAAAGAGCGTTAAAAAATCTTATTAAACTTTATTTTCTTCATTTAATGCCTTTTTTAGCCAACCTGATGCTTTGGAAAAAGGAAAATCCTTATAAATATTTGGCTCAGTCTTATAAAAATTATCCCTCACAGGAAGAATTGATAGAAATTTTTATAAAGAACGGCTGCATTGACGCAAAAAATTACGATTATGCCTGCGGAATGATTGCGGGACAAATAGCTCATGTCTAATTAATTATTAAGGCATTGTAAATTTTTGTATATATTATTGTATATAAGCGCAAATTTAGCTTAAAAAATAACTTATTATAAATATAGTTACTAATAAAATTAGGTTGGACTATGGTCGGATTTGATAAAACAAATTTCTTTTTAAAGCCCAATTACATGTATGAAGCATCTAAAGTAAACAAAA